>NZ_BBCC01000076.1 GCF_001311845.1 Desulfosarcina cetonica JCM 12296
CGAAGTGGGCGAGATAAAAAATATGTCTCTCGCAGAGCCGCAGAGCACACAGAGAAGGTCAGATGTGGTTGGCTTCGCTCAGAAAAGAAGAACTTAAAACGGTACCAATCCAAATTGTTTGATTTCCCTCTCAGGAATTAACGCCACTCTGCGCCTCTGCGTCCTCGAACGAAGTGGGCGAGATAAAAAATATGTCTCTCGCAGAGCCGCAGAGACCGCAGAGAGGACCTATTTGGTTGGGCTTCGCCCAAAAAGATCGAAAAACGGAATGAAAATCAAACCTACTCAAATCCCTGATGTACTGATTGTCGAACCCACGGTTTTCGGCGATAGCGTGGATTTTTTTTCGAAAGCTATAACCATCGAATGTTCCAGGAAATGACGGGACAAACAGTCACATTTGTTCAGGACAACCATTCCCGGTCGGAACTGAACGTTCTGCGCGGCTTGCATTACCAGATCCGGCAGCCCCAGGGTAAACTGGTGCGCGTGGTCTTCGGTGAGGTATTTGATGTGGCTGTGGACATCCGTCGCGCCTCGCCAACCTTTGGACACTGGACAGGCACCTACCTGAGCGCCGAGAACAAACGCCAGCTCTGGGTACCACCGGGGTTTGCCCACGGATTCCTCGTAACCAGTGAAGCGGCGGAGTTTCTCTACAAAACCACTGACTACTATGCACCGGAGCACGAGCGCTGCATCCGTTGGGACGATCCGGACTTCGATATCCGCTGGCCTCTCAACGGTCGCCCACAATTATCCGCCAAGGATGAAAAGGGGGTTTCCTTCAAGCGTGCGGAGGTGTTCGCATGAACGTGTTGATTGTTGGCAAAAATGGACAACTGGGGACAACATTGATGAAAACGGCACCGAAATCGGTGGCTATACGGGGCGTCGACCTGCCCGCATTCGATGTTACCGATGCCAATGTCGTAATGACAGTGGTGGCGTCTGAAAAACCGGATGTGATCATCAATGCATCTGCCTACACGGCCGTGGACCGGGCCGAGGAGGAGGCTGAACTTGCCTATCGAATCAATGCCACGGGGCCACAGAATCTGGCCCGTGCTGCCGCTAAAACTGGAGCACGCCTGATTCACGTTTCCACGGATTATGTTTTCGACGGAACGGCATGCACGCCTTATGCACCTGATGCCGTGTGCAATCCGATCGGCGTTTACGGAAAATCAAAGCATCAGGGAGAACAAAATATCTTAAATGAGCTGGATGCTGTGGTCATTATTCGAACGGCATGGCTTTACAGCCAGTTCGGGAATAATTTTGTACTGACCATTTTACGCCTGCTCAAAGAAAAGACTGAACTGGGAATCGTGGCGGATCAAATCGGCGGTCCGACCTGGGCCACAACGTTGGCCCATGCCATTTGGAGAACCGTTGCCCGGCCGGATCTCAAGGGCGTCTTCCATTGGACGGATGCAGGGGTAGCCAGCTGGTACGATTTTGCCGTCGCCATTGCCGAAGAAGCACTGGCTCGCCAATTGATCGAAAAACCGATTCCCATCCGCCCGATTACCACCGCCGACTACCCGACCCTGGCCGCCCGTCCGGCATACAGTGTACTCGACTGCACCGCGTCCTGGCGTTCATTGGGTCTTGCCCCTGTACACTGGCGGGTAGCACTCAGACAAATGCTGGATGGATTAATCAAGAGCACTCGGTGAGTGTGGGTGATCGGTTGATGGAACCGGAAAAAATATTCCGATCGGCGGCTCGTTTTTGAAAATGATTTAGGGGCGAATTCATAGCACAAAGCCCCAAAAAACAAACAATATATCCCCAATTTTTCAATGCGACTCAAAAAAGAACAGATACGATTTTTGAAGGAGACGATTTCCAGAATAATTCCCGATGCGGATATTTTTCTTTTTGGATCGAGGAGAGACGACAAATTGAAAGGTGGTGATATAGATATTCTCGTGATTGGGCACCAGAAACTATCTCTTCAAGAAATCAGAGATATTCGGATCGCGTTTGGGAAACGATTTGGGTTTCAAAAAATCGATATCGTCAGTTACAAGAACGACGAATCCTCGACCTTTAAAGAATTGGCAATGTTAGAGGCGGTAAGGCTATGAAAGTAAGGGGAAGAAGAAAACTGTTGCTCCAGCAGTTTGACGAAAACATGGCCAACTTGGACCGTTCTTTATCCGCACTCCGTTATTCGTATTCAAAATGTATTACAATTTATGAAAAAGCCCTGTTTGACAATAGTGAGCAGGAAAGTTTGGAAGCACTGACGTCTCGATTTGCACGGACATCAGATATTTTTACTCAGAAAGTGTTGAAAACATTATTTGCACTGATTCAGGAAAATCCAAAAACATTTTTGGATGCTGCAAATTTATTGGAAAAAATTGAAATCGTAGATAATGCTGATGACCTGCTTAATATAAGAGAACTCCGTAATCAAATTGCCCATGAATATGTAAATGATGACTTGCACGCACTTTTTTCCGATGTTGTTCGATTTGTTCCGGAGATAGAACGTATTGTCGACAAATTAAAGAGTTACATGATAAACAAAGAAATTACCATCGATTAACCAATGCACATCACCCATCTCGCGCCGAAAACTGTGTCACCGGTTCCTGCCACCTGCTCCAGGCAAATGGCCTGAACATCATGGTGGATTGCGGCATGACCCAGGGCAACGATCCGGAATCTCCCATGGAGAGCTGGCCGATCAAACCCACCGAGATCGATTACCTGTTTCTCACCCATGCTCACATCGATCACATCGGCCGACTGCCGGAACTGATCCGGAATGGTTTCAAGGGCGAAATCATTTGCTCGCATCCCACCAAGGCATTGCTTGTTCCCATGCTGACCGACGCCATGAAGTTTTCCGATATTCCCGTGGAAGATCTCCGCGGTATCGAGAAGACCATCGACGATCTGTCCTGGGGGTTCGAGTGCGGTGACCCATTCGATTTACAAAAGGGGATATCCTTCAAAATGAAGCGGGCCGGCCACATCCTGGGATCCTGCTTCGTCCGCTTCGAAGATAAAAACAACGGCTGCTCCGTACTTTTCTCCGGTGACCTCGGTGCCAAAGACGCACCGATTTTACCGGATCCTGAGGCTCCTGAAACCGCTGATCTTGTCGTCCTGGAATCCACCTACGGCGACCGGCTGCACGATGATCGAACCCATCGGATCAAACGCTTGGGCCAAGTCCTGACGCGGTCATTGTCGGATGGCGGAAAGGTCTTTATTCCTGCTTTCTCCTTGGGCCGCACCCAGGAATTGATCTACGAAATGGACCGGCTTTTTTCCAATCCGGTCTGCCAGGAAATGTTTCCCGCGCTTCAAGGCCAGAAACGCCCACCGGTGTTCGTGGATTCCCCTCTGGGTCTTGAAATAACGAAGATTTATGCGCAGCTTTCCAAATATTGGGATAAGGAAGCCAGGGATCTTTTCTTCAGTGGAGACCATCCCATCGATTTCGACGGGCTCTATGCGGTGGAAAGCCACCGCGATCATCTCAAGCTCTGTGATGCCAAGGGCCCTGCCATTATTCTTGCCGGCAGCGGCATGTGCACCGGCGGCAGGATCATCGATCATTTGGCAAGAGGCATCGAAGATCCAAAAAACGACATTCTTTTTGTCGGTTATCAGGCAGTGGGAACACCCGGTCGTGCCATTCAGGAACATGCCGACAAGCCCGGCGGCTACGTCTACCTCAACGGAGATCGCAAAACCATCAACGCCAAGGTTCACACCCTGACCGGCTACTCCGCCCACGCCGACCAAAACGACCTCCTCAATTGGATCGAATCCATGCCTGAAAAGCCCGGTGCGATTAAATTGGTGCATGGGGAGGGGAGCGCGCGGTCGACGCTGAAGGACGTGTTGGAAAAACGAGGCTACACCGTTCAATAGGCCATAATTGGACGCGGATTCTCACAGATAAATGCGGATAAAAATCAATATAATAGTACACGGCGTTACACTGATTGCCACAGATTCAAAACAGCCGTATTCATTGGCCTGCGGCGAGATAAAATTGTATCGTGCTTTTCTCAGCTGTAATCTGTGTGAGTGATGGATATCCAAGAAATCTTAAGACAGGCTGCGCTGATTATCAGTGACGAATTGGAGGGTAACTATCGGCTGTTTTTATTCGGCTCCCGCGCCAAAGGTACGGGCAGCGATAAATCTGACATTGATATTGGTGTTATATCGAATACCCGAATCACTGGGAGGCAGCTACTCAAGATACAGGAAAAATTGGAACAGATACCCACTTTATTGAAAATCGATATTGTCGATTTCAACTCAGTTGATGATGAATTCAAAAAGATCGCATTGAAATATACAAAGGATATCGAAGTATGACTTCGGATAAATTGAAGAGGAGCCTGATCTTATTCAAAAAAGCGATGGATCGTTTTTCCGAAGTGATGAAGGAACCTGAATCTTCAATTGTCATGGATGCAACGATACAGCGATTTGAATTCACCTATGAGTTAATGTGGAAGACGCTGAAAACTTTTTTAGAAGATATACACGGTGTTCGGACCATATCGCCGAGACAGGTCTTTGTGGAGGCATATTCCCTTTCAATTGTCGAACAAGAAGATATTTTTCTGGAAATGATAAAGTCAAGAAATTTACTATCACATACCTATAATGAAAAACAGGCTGCTGATATTTATAAAAAATGCCCTTCATATTTATCAGCTATGAAAGATTTATTTGCCAAGTTATTAAAAGAGTCAAGTTAAAGCTTTGTCTGCGTTAATCCGTGTCCAATAAACGGCCTTTCAATCGAAGGCTAAAAAATGATTGTCGGTGTCCGTTCGTGGCAAAAAAAGCAATGATCAGATATTCAAAATTACCAAAAGATATTTCGGATCGTATCAAGTCTGCCAGCCAGTATCTGGAAAAAAGAAAAGACGTAATTTTTGCGTACTTGCTCGGCGGATTGGCGAAAGGCGATGTAAAGCCGTTGAGCGATGTCGATATTGCCGTGTACCTTGATGAAGGCGTGGATTGCATCGATGCAAAGATGGCTATTTTGGAGGATTTGATTGACATCCTGAATACCGATGAGATACGATTTGATCGTATTGAACCAGTCATCGCTTTCGCTTAGTATGAATGTGATTAAGAACCATCGCTTGATGGTAGACAAACAACCATTTGTAAGGCACGCTCATTATTCGCTGATCATGCGAAAATACTTCGATTACAGTCGACTGGAGTCGGCCATATTTAAAAGGCGGTTTTATCAAGGTTGATGAAAGGCTTGTTCTCCGAAAGTTAAGTGAACTTGAAGAGTATGCGTCCCAAATCCAGGATTTCCGTTCCATCTCGGTCGATGACTATAAAAGCGATTGGAAGAGCCAGCGAATTATCGAAAGAACCTTGCAAATGATGATCGAAACCTGCGTGGATATTGCCGGGCACATCATCACTGACATACACGGACAAAAGATATTTCACCGCAGAGTCGCAGAGCAAAATGAAAAATAGTACACGGATTTGCACGGAGAAACACGGATAATGTTCCAAACTCTATGCTCCACGCTCCGTGCTTAAAAACGACCCAAATCTGCGTTCATCCGAGTCCAAGAAAAGAAAGAGAATTGGAAGATGAAATTGAAAATAGTTTTTGAGCCCAGCGATGAAGGGGGATATACTGTTTACGTGCCTAGCCTGCCTGGGTGTATTAGCGAAGGGAATAATAAACAAGAAGCTCTTGCTAATATAAAAGAAGCCATTGAACTCTATCTTGAACCTGTTGCTGATGATTTTATGCTAACTGATGGTGCCGAAATAGCGGAAATCGCAGTATGACCAAGGTGCCGGTTCTTGGCTATCAGAAGGTAATCAGAGTGTTGCAAAGAGACGGATGGGTAGTTGTTCGACAGAAGGGGAGCCACATACGCCTTCAAAAGCATTTGAATGATGAGGTGTTAAAAATGACAATTCCGTCTCACAACCCATCAAACGGTCGACGCTTTCACATATTCTAAAACAAGCTCGCATCTCAGTTGAGTACTTTTTAGGCCTGATTTGAATACCACCGAAGCAACGCAAAGCAGGTTTCTGATTCCATCCGTAGGCTGATAAAAATTGTCTATGTGCGTTTGTGTGCGTCTGTGGCAAGAAAATAATAGCACACGTATTCACACAGAGAAACACGGATTCTGTTCCAAACTCTGCGCTCCAAGCTCCGTGCTCAAAGGTAACCTAATTCCGTGTCCCATAATTCTCTCTGCGATCTTTACGCCTCTAACGAAGTGGGCGATAAGTTTTTTAAGCCAATATAACCAACCAAACCAACAAACAGGTATTCATGCAAATCCATTTTATCGCCGCTGCCAGACCCAATTTTATGAAAATCGCCCCACTCTACCACGCTTTCTCCAAAGAGACGTGGGCGGAACCGATTATTGTACATACCGGTCAGCACTACGACTTGAACGGATTGTTGAGTCCTTAAAGCACTTCAGAAGCAGGCAATAGCCGATGGAATAATGAAGAGCGGAACTTCGGAAAATGTAATAATAGAGATTGGGAAGAGCAGAGGGACGTTAGGCCGGATTAACAAGATCGAGATGATTTCTATGATGGGAGGTAACTATGGGAAAAAAATGGACCGAATTACCATTGATCCAACGGTAATGAATGGTCAACCCTGCATTCGAAAGCTTAGATTGACAGTCCGAAGGGTTGTCGAAGCAGTTGCCTTATACCCTCATAGAGAAGAGCTCTATACTGAGTACCCTGAACTCGAAGATGAAGACATCAGGCAGGCTCTTGAATTTGCGGCAAGAAATCTTGAAAGTCAGATAATTCCACTGGAGGCAGCTTGATCCGTATTCTATTGGATCAGTGTATTCTGCCAACAGAACAATCGATTAGGATAAAATCAATACCTATATAGCATTCCATATCCAATAGCCAATTGCCCATAGTCCATCGCCAACATCTCATAGAAATGATTGGTGCAATGAGTGGCAAACTGATTAAACATATAAAACAACAAAACAAAGGCATTTCACGCTTGTCTCGCTTTTCCTGCGAGTCTCGCAGCAAGAACCCACAACCCACAACAAGCAGATTGGAACTTTAAAATTCAAAACCAAAAATTTAAAATTCAACTGTTGGGGGATTCATGAAATGGCAAGATCATATCACGGTTGATCCTAAGATGTGTCATGGCGCTGCTTGTATTAAGGGTACGCGCATCATGGTTTCGGTTGTGATGGACAACCTGGCATCAGGTTTAACGGTAGAAGAAATAGTTAAAAGCTATCCGTCGCTTAGTTGTGAAATGGTACAGGCGGCTGTCTCTTATGCTGCTGAGCTTACCAGAGAACGGATAGTTGCCATGAATGCATAAGACGCTGTTTACATGAAATTCAAGATTGATGAGAACTTACCGGTCGATGTAGCGCATTTGTTACGACAGTCAGGTTACAACTCCATGACCGTTTTAGATCAGGACTTAGGTGGAAGTGCTGATTCAACGATTGCTTCTATTTGTCAACAAGAGAAGCGTATCTTGGTCACACTGGATACGGATTTTGCCGATATAAGGGCATATCCACCAGGGGAATATTATGGAATTATCGTTTTGCGTTTAACGCATCATGACAAACCTTATATTATGCAAGTTTTTTCTCGATTAGTGAAGAAGCTGCAAATTGAGCCACTCAATGGGTGTTTGTGGATTGTTGAGGAAAATCGTATTCGTATACGAAACTGAAACTATAGGAATAAAAACAACAAAATTAATAAACTCAAAACTCAAAATAAAAACTAATAATCGTTCCAGATAATTGTATAGAAGCTTGGCTATAGTCGATGGGCGATAGGCAAAAGGTTATTGGAATAAGGATGGGGAAGGTTTGCATTCTTGAAGTTAGGAAAAGCTGAAGAGCGGAACTTCGGAAAAATGCAATAACAGATATTGGTAATAGCAGAAGATCTGAATTCGGATAGATGAAAAAAAGACGGGATATCAAGCATTTCAGGGATCTTGATGTATATAAACTTGCATTTGATTCTGCAATGCAGATTTTTACAATTACAAAATTGTTCCCAGCTGAAGAGCGCTATTCAATGGTTGACCAAATACGGCGTTCTTCGAGGTCAGTTTGCTCAAATTTGGCAGAAGGTTGGAGGAAAAGAGCATACAAGGCAGTCTTCAAGAATAAATTAACAGATTCAATGCAGGAAGCATCTGAAACACAATGCTGGTTGGAATTTGCAGAATCCTGTTCCTATCTCAATAAAGATCAATTTAGGGAACTCGATAATGAGTATGAGCGAATCATCGCAATGCTGAATGGAATGGAAAAACAGGCAGGAAAGTTCTGTTTTAAATCAGGGACCAAATCGTGACTGATTTTTTGAACGGTTTTTTTCAATCTTCCGCTTTTCCGATCTTCCTCGCTTCGATGGTGCGCTCCACGCTAAAAAAAGGAGACCCCCCAATGAAATACAAATATCCACTTCTCGTACTAGTTTTCACAATTATCATAGCAACAATCTCTTGCTCCGGAGGTGAAATGGAACAAAAGAAAGTTACCTATAGCAGCCTGAAAGATATCCCTGATGCTGCTTGGGAAAAGCTATCTCATAAGAAAATCTATTTTGGCCATCAGTCGGTTGGTTTCAACATTATGGATGGCGTCAAAGATTTGATGAAAGAATATCCACAAATCAAACTCAAGATTGTCGAAACCAAAGATAGCGGAGATATTAAACCCGGTGTTCTCGCGCATTCCAGGGTTGGGAAAAATACAGAGCCCGAAACCAAGATGGACGAATTTGAAAACGTTCTTGAACAAGGTGTCGGCAGTAAAGCTGACGCCGCTGCGCTGAAGTTTTGCTATGTAGATATGACCGGCAAAACCGATGTTGCGAAACTGTTTGACGATTATAAGCGGAGAATCGAGAATATAAGGAAAGAATATCCTGATCTTCAGATCATCCATTTTACCGACCCGCTCACAGTGACAAATAAAACGTGGAAAACCTGGTTAAAACAGGTGATGGGGAAAAAGGAAATATGGGAGTTCAACGACAATATAAGAAGAAACCAATACAATGAATTGCTGAGAAAAGAATACAAAGGCAAGGATCCGATAGTCGATATCGCTGAGATTGAGTCGACCAAACCAGACGGCAGCCGTCAAAGCTTCGAAGTGGACGGCGTTACCTATTATTCCTTGTATCCCGGGTACACCATGGATGGAGGCCATTTGAACGAAATTGGCCGCAAAAAGGTGGCGGAACAGTTTATCCTGCTTCTGGCCAATTTGAGCTGAGGCATTTAATGAACAGTGTCGAGGACAAAAAAGAGAAAATGATGCCAGCCATGATTGGTTTTTATTCAGGCTGGTGATCGTTTTCGTTTTTGCCTTTTTACCGGTGATCAAAACGCTGGTCGAGACGTGGATCCAATCTGATGATAATTCCCATGGGTTGTTGATTGTTCCGATTAGTCTGTACATCATCTGGCAAAACCGTGCCAGATTGAAGTGCGCGGCTATCGAACCCGGGGTGGGTGGCCGAACCATGGTGACCTTGGCAATTGTGTTGTACGTTTTTGCCTTCAAAGCCGGCATCGCCACAGTCAGTAGTTTTTCACTTGTCCTGGCCATCTGGGCGATCGTCTGGGCATTGTTCGGGAAATCGGTCTTTAAAAATCTGGTTTTCCCGCTGGCACTCTTGATTCTTATGATTCCGATTCCGGGGCAGATATACTCCATGGCGACGATTCCATTGCAATTGATGGTGTCGAAAGCCAGTGCGGCGATGGTCGGCTATTTGGACGTGCCGGTGTTCAGGGAAGGCAATGTGATCCACCTGCCCGGTAGAACACTCGAAGTGGTTCAGGCCTGTAGTGGGCTCCGTTCACTGATGTCCCTGATCACGCTTTGCACAATTTTTGGCTACATGACCTTGTCTTCCAATTTCTTGCGAGGAATTTTGATCGTCAGCAGCATTCCGGCAGCGGTACTGGTTAACATTTTTCGGGTCGTACTGATGATCATCGCCTTTTATTATTTGAATTTGGATCTTTCCGAAGGGTCGCTGCATACTACCTTTGGTGTGGTCGTCTTTGTATTGGCGTTGGTGTTGGTGGCAATGTTAAGGGGCATTCTTTCGAAATGGGACGCAAAACGAGAAATCAGCTGATATATATTATCGGTTGTCTTTTAGCAGCGGTATTTTTAATTAATTTCAAAACCGTTGCACCTGTTCATACCAGCAGGATGAGGCTGTCAGAAGCATTCGAACAGTTGGTAGATGGAGTGCGGTAAACGATGTTGCAATGGAGCAACATATTGTCGAATCACTTAACCTGGATGACTATCTGTTTCGTTCGTATAGCGAGGGAGAGCGCGTCGTCACCCTCTACATCGGATATTATTACACAGCCGATAAGGTCGGTGCGGCTCACTCCCCGCTGGTTTGCTTTCCGGGGCAAGGTTGGGAAATCTCTACGCCAAAAGCTGCCTCCGTGACAACAGCCGGGAGCAGGGTAAGTGCTGAACAAATCATGATCCGTAAAGGACAGCAACGAGAGCTGATCCTCTACTGGTTTCAGGCCTACGACCGGACATCACCCGGAACATTAAAACAAAAGCTTAATAATTTCTGGGCGAAGCTGCGTTCGAAACCCGAGGACAACGCCTTTGTGCGCGTTTCAGTGACGATTCAGGGAAATCATGTCGAGGATGCCGCCAAATCAGCTGAAACGTTCATTCAAGCTTTTTACCCAGCATTCTTTGACTACGTAACCAACCAACAAAGTTCGTGACTGTCATCTGAGCTGTTGATCAAAATTATCACCGCAGAGTCGCAGAGGACGCAAAGAAATGGTTCAGGGCTTCGCCTAAAGAATTAAAGGAGCCACAGAACCACGCGAACACAAGCAAACACTTATTTTCTTGCCACCGAAGGTGGACTGAAATGTCCGGGTACGTCCATGTGTGTCCAAGGCAAAATAAATCCTCTGCAGACTTTGCGCCTCGAGCGAAGTGGGCGGTGAGACATAGATGATGTTGGTTTTCCAGCCAAAGGCTGAATAAAATTGTCTGAATAAGTTCGTGTTTGGTCGCGGCTAAAAAAGCTATAATCGGATTCAATCATACAGCCCTAAACCACTTCAGCCTATGGCCTAATCTCCTTAGCGAAGCTATCTGTGTGTGTCCGTGGCTTAATCAATTATAGTTTTGTCCATTATCACTACAGCGAAACATAGATGTTATAAGCTTTGGCCAGCCTGACCCTTTTCTTTCGATGCGACATGTAAGCGATGAAATTGCGACGCAGATGATATTGAATAATCTCCTTCATCCCCTCGGCGTTCAGAGATCTGAGCGGAAGTACTAATGATAGTATTTTTCGCACCAGGGGTACCGTCAACAAAGGTGTTTTTTTTTAAGTGCAATCGCATCCGTAGCATAAAGTGTAGAGCCAGGAATACGAAGATCATGTGTCGATGCCAGGCGGGCCAGGATCGGTGTTCATAGCAATCCATGCCCACTTGACTCTTGCCTTCCTGAAAGCACTGCTCGATGGGCCAGCGCATGGAGGAGGCCTTTACCATCTCGGATAGTGGGATCTCTTTGAGTGCATTGGAGATGGCGTATTTGATCTTGCCATCGTCGTTCTTTCGCAAGAAAAGCCATTGTGGGTCACCCGTCGGCAAGCCATCGCGAGACAAATAAATGCGAAGTCGGGCAACTTTTGCAATGATGGGTCCCTTGGCGCCTTCGGCAACAACGACCGGTTTCCAGGATACGCGATCGGATTTGGCGATCTCGACAACACTTCGCGGCTTGGGTTGTCCGGGTAATACTTTGCGTTTGGTGGGACGGCGGCCACGCCCCTTGTAGGGCGGGAGTCCCACTTTTGGCTTTTTCGTGAAAACATGGGTATCGGACTTGATCGCGGCAAAATAAAAGCAATTCTTGGGCAAGGCGTTCAAGAATTCCATGTCACTACCAAAAGCAGCGTCGGCGCCAATCCACGTGAAGGGATAATGCTCTGTGGCGACGATCTCGGTGATTAATTTTAAGGCGATCTGCTGCTTGGTCTCAAAGACAAGATCTTCGGGGACCAAGTTGAATTGGCGCCTTTCTTTCTGCTCAGGGGAAAACCAGCTTTTCGGCATATACAATCGGCCACCGAGCAGACCGTAGCCTTTGTCGCTGGAATAGCCGATAAAGACACCGGACTGACAGTTCTCAACCTTTCCGAGAGCGCCACAATACTGTCGGTCCACGCCAACCGACTCCTTGCCCTTTTTGGGAAAGTCGCTGGGGTCGATGGTAATCATCCCATCGGGGGCGGCGATCAACTCCGCCAGCATCTTCTGATGGGTTTGCAGCATGGCCCCATGATCCCAACGAAAAGTCTTCATGAACATCTGCATGGAACGGACGGACTTTTTATCGAGAAATTCAAGCGCGATCGGTTCCACGGATTTGGCTTCTGCATTACTCATGAGTCCGGATAGATAGGCCAATCCCAGGCGGTGATGTTCGATGCGGCCATAAGCCTCATGAAAGCATTGATGAAAACTGACCAGCTCTTTGGCCATCGTCTCGATATCATCGGTATCGAGATTCAAGTCGGCGGTCAGTTGCGGATGCCATCGGCAATGTTCTAATAGCATGACCAGCGCCTCCACCTTGGTTTGGGTCAGTGGGGGGCGATCAAGAACAAGAATAGGGGCGGGCTGTTGGCGGCAATCAATAATTTGTCTGAAGTCCGGGTCTAAAACATAAAGGTAAACCTCCTTGGGGTTGCCATGATAACGATATCCCTTGCCTTGTTTGGCGCTACCCTGGGTATGCCCCACGTGCAGCCAGTTGGCAGCCTTATAGCAGGTGCCCGTAAAATAGCGGGAATCGACAAAAGTCTCCAATAGCAGGAGTCGATGGTTGAAATGGTGTAGCCAATCCGCTGGCAGCCGCGCGATATTGAGGGCCAGCACATGTGAGGCCAGATTGGGGACCTGAACCCAAGGTAAAATCAAAAAACGGCTGTTGGCGGCTACTTGATACAGATGCCGTTTTCGTTGACTCGGCGACCAACCGATAAAACAGTCTCTTACGGCCAGTTTCAATGCCGGTGCGCTCCACGACAAGGCTGCTACAGGGCGATCTTTCAAAAAAGCCAAGTACTTGAGTCGATGCCCGAGCAGTTGCCGATACCCCAGGTAGTGATGCCGGCTGACCCAGCGATCCCACAATGACTCCCAGTCCGAACCACCGACGGGTTTCACAATGGCCGGACCAAAGTCGTTCAACGTGCCGGCAATTGCCTCTGTGTTGATGACAACCGGCACTGGCGGCAGGCCATCGTTTTGTTTTTGGGTTGATTGCATGGCAGGCAGCAAATGGGTTGTTGACGATAGGGCGCCGATTCACGGTAGCGGAAAAACCCGCATTCAAGCCGACGAACACACAATGCGCAACGCCATGGCCCCGATTGATCGCCCTGTTATTTGGAAGTATACATGCTTCTGATTTAGGCGTCTACTATAATTTTCGCTGTAGTGTTATGGAGAAACATTAAATGGCACTATTTTTTTTCTGGTTTTCCGTATTCATGGTCTTTTATGTATACCTCGGTTATCCAATCGTGGTGATGCTGATCTCACTAATATTGAACAAAAAAGTAGATAAAAAACCAATCGAGCCATCGGTGACAATTCTTATTTCGGCCTACAACGAGGCCGAACATATCACGCAAACCATTCAGAACAAACTGGATTTGGATTATCCTGAGGACAAACTCGACATCATCGTTATTTCCGATGAATCAACCGATGGAACAGATGACTTGGTCAAGGCGTTCGACAATCCACGCATCCAATTGTTCCGTCAGGAACCGCGCGCCGGTAAAACATCCGCGCTGAATATGGCTGTACCTCACGCAAAGGGGGAGATCCTCGTTTTTTCAGATGCAAATTCAATCTACGACCAATATGCCGTTAGAGCCTTGATGGCCAATTTCAACGATAAGGCCGTGGGCTACGTCAGCGGAAAGATGGTCTATGTTAATCCAGACGGTTCTTTGGTTGGAGATGGTTGCAGCGCTTATATGAAATATGAAAATTGGCTGCGTGCTTTCGAGACCAAAGTCGGCTCTATTGTTGGTGTGGATGGCGGAATTGATGCTGTTAGAAAAAATCTATACGATCCTATGCGGGCCGACCAATTGCCTGATTTTGTCCTGCCTCTGAAGGTCACTGAAAATGGCTATCGTGTGATTTACGAGCCTGAAGCTCTACTCAAAGAAGATACGCTCAAGGAAACAGCAGATGAGTACAAAATGCGTGTAAGGGTTTCGCTGAGAGCTGTTTGGGCACTGTTTGACATGCGTGGATTACTGGCTTTTAAAAAGGGAACAAAACTGTTTTCCTGGCAGCTTTGGTCACATAAAGTCATGCGGTATGGGTGTTTCGTTTTTATATTGACGGCGCTTCTGGCCAATTTGTTTTTATTTGGCCATGGCAGCCTGTATGTTCTATCCTTTTCTATGCAAATGATGCTGGTGGTTGCCATTGTTATTTCGTTCATGGTTACCAAACCAGGCAATACCGGAAAAATATTAAACTTTTCTCAGTACTTTTTCCTGTTGAATGTCGCATCGGCACATGCGGTGGTAAAATTTCTATGGGGTCAAAAGATGGTGGTTTGGAGTCCCAGAAAGGGTTGAAGCTCATAGATGGTAGAAGAAGGGGGGACGATTGATTCTATCCTTGATCTTGAATGGAAAAGTAATGATCAGAAGAAGTTTCAATCCTGTCTAAATCGGAAGGAAAGGTGTCGATAAAATTGCCGATAGTGATAGCTTATTTGGAGATCGTAATAGAATGAAATTTGGATGAAGGAAAGGGCACGTATGCATATAGATCATATTGGCATTGCCACCATGTCTCTGGAAAAAAGTATCCGGCAATGGGAAGATGGTTTCGGGTATAAACAATTTACCGAAATTGTGGAAAATACGAGACAGAAAGTTTACGTTGTGTTTATGACGAAACCGAAATCGATACAGATAAAGCTGATCGAGCCAACGGACAAGTCTTCACCAATATACACATTCGCCGCCAAAGGTGGTGGACTTCATCACTTATGCTTTAAATGTAATGATATGAACGTTGAAATTGATCGTTTTAAATCTTTAGGGATGCGAATTCTGACCCCACCACAACCTGGAGAGGCATTTCAAGGTGATAAAATCGCCTTCATCTTTGCTAGAAATGGATTAAATGTTGAGTTGATTGATACTGATAAGAAAGCAAAAGTTATTTCTGAGAACAGTGAGCATCGAACGTCCAACGTCGAGTGTGGAGACCGCTTCGTTCCGTCAATCGGTTAAAAGAATCACCGGTCGTTGGTGCGGCCTGTGAAAAGGGTTTACACATATTAAAAACGACAGCATGCCTTATTCGAAGTTCGAAATTGGACGTAAGATGTTCATGGGTCTGGGTTTTAGCCCCCTTCGGAGGGGCTTCATCAAACCACCCGCTAAGCGGGTGGTCGGTGATTTTTTTGCGGGTACATTTGATTAGATTTGTTTAGCTTGGAGGTCGATAAATATATGGTAAAACGATCCTATAAGTTGCTTGCAAAAAGGCTTTGGTGGGACTTAAAAGATTCCACGATTAGAAAATCTTATAAATATTATTTAATAGCTAGAATTCCAGGATTTTTTGGAATTATGATTAGAGAGGATTTCTGGTGTAATAAGTTAAAAAGATGCGGAAAAAACTTGATAATTAAAGAAGGGGTTACAATCTATGATGTAGAACAAATATCTATTGGAGATAGTGTTTCAATTGGGATCAACTGCGTTTTGGAAGGAAAGGGGAAAATTACAATAGGGTCTAATGTTTTAATAGGCCCCCAAACAACTATTTTTTCAACTAATCATATATTTGAGGACAATGACAGACCTATAAAAACTCAAGGCTTGACTCTAAAAGAAGTCATTATAGGAAATGATGTATGGATTGGATCAAAAGCATTTATAATGCCAGGTGCAAATATTGAAGATAGTTGTGTCATTTCGGCTGGCAGTGTTGTTGGAGGACGGAGATATATTAAGGGTTCAATATTAGCAGGAAATCCTGCTAGAGTGATAGGTCATAGAAATTAATTCTTAAGTTTTGGGGCATTGGGCTGATATGCACTTTTACGTGTTCATGCTTATTTTAGAATAAAAAGCGAACGATGACACATAGTACAGAGAAACTAAAAATCTTTCACGTAATAGACAGTGGTGGTCTGTACGGTGCCGAGGTGGTATTGTTGAATCTGATGCTGGCTCAACAAGCGTTAGGACTGAAACCACAACTGGTAAGCATCGGTACTCCAGAGAACGAAACGAAACCTGTGGAAAGGCGGGCTGCCGCCCTCAGCTTGCCGGTTTTTCCGGTGCGGATGTCGGCCGGGCTCAATTTTGTTGGGGCGTGCCGCCTTTTGCGCCTGTCCCGCGGCGAAGAGGGACCAGTTTTACTGCATTCTCATGGATACAAGGGAAACATCCTGTTAGGGTTGCTGCCGATGGCTTGGCGCAGACAGCCGCTCGTCACCACCTTGCATGGCTGGACTTGGACCGGACAGTTAAGTCGCATGATGGTTTATGAATGGTTTGATGCGCTCAGTTTGAGACTAATCGACCACGTCGTATTGGTCAACGAGAAGATGGCTGAACACCCCCGGCTCAGGGTACTGCCGCAGGCACGACGTTCGGTAATTTGCAATGGAATCTCTCCGATAGAATCCAAGTGTATCGAATCGGCTATCTATCCCGAAAGCATTCGGGAGTTCTGCCAGCGCAGGTTTACCATTCTCGGTGTTGGCCGCCTTTCAAAGGAAAAGAACTTCACTTCCCTCGTCCGGGTGACAGCCGCTTTGGTGCGGGAAGACTTCGACCTGCAACTAATTTTGCTGGGAGAAGGCCGGGGCCGTGACGAACTGACTGCGTTGGCCGCAAATGAGGGTATTGTGGACCGAGTTTTAATGCCTGGTTACGTCGAGGATGTCGGCACATGTATGGCTGACTGCCGGATTTTCGCCATGCCCTCCCTGACCGAAGGACTGCCCATAGCGCTGCTTGAAGCCATGCAGGCCGGAATCCCGATTGTTGCTACCCGCGTTGGTGGTATTCCCTCTGCATTGGCTGAAGGCGAATGCGGGCTGCTTGTGTCCTCCGGAGATGATGAGGAATTGAAAAATGCCATTTTCGAGATTTACCGAAACCCCGATGCAGCCCGGACCCGGGCTGGCCTTGCAAGCCGACGGGTAAGGGAAAACTATTCCAGCAACCGCATGGCCCAAGAGTATCTCGACGTTTATCAGCGTGTACTGACTGGTATCCGAGCATGAAAGTCAATGTTCTCTATATGATTGACGCCCTCGATTATGGTGGCGCGGAAAAGCAGTTGGTGGAGTTGATCCGTAACCTTAACACCAAGCAATACATACCCCATCTGTGTTGCTTGAAGCCATCCGGTTCTCTTTATTCCACTTTGGAAATACCAAAAATTACGCTGCCATTTAATGGCTTTGCTAACTGGAACTTGATTACAGCAATTAGAACCCTGGTGTCCTATATTAAGGAATACGACATCCGTATCGTGCAGACCCATTTCCAGGACCCATTCCTATTGGCAGCTATGTCAAGACCCTTTTGCCATACGAAGCTTGTCGGAACTTTCCTCGATCTTGGTTTCTGGCGTACCCCTTGGGAGACCCTCAAGATGCGATTCACCTATCCTTTTTTCAATGCATTCATCGCAAACTCACAAGCAGTAAAAAAGCATTTCACGGATACGGACGGGATTAGGCCGGAAAAGATCCGGGTCATTTACAACGGTTTCGATTTCAAACAAGTTGCCGGTCTTAAGCGGCCAGAAAAATCGGATGGGGAATTCCGTATTGGTATCGTTGCCAACCTGAACCGGCCAGTTAAGCGGGTTGACGATTTTATCCGTGCAGCAAAGCTTGTTTATTCCGAATTTCCGAGAAGCCGCTTTGTTATTGCTGGGGACGGTCATCTCAAATCGGACTTGCAAGCTCAGGCCGTCTCATTGGGAATCGGTGCAGATGTCGAGTTTCTGGGACGTATACCCAATCCCCTTGATTTCATCCGGAATCTGGATGTTGGCGTGATATGCTCGGAATCCGAAGGTTTCAGCAATGCGATTATAGAATACATGGCTTGCGGTGTGCCGGTGGTCGTCACCAATGTCGGTGGTAACCCGGAGCTGGTTACTGAAAACGAAAACGGGTTCCTGTTCCCGGTCGGAGATTACATAACCATGTCGGAAAGAATCTGCAGTGTTCTCCGCGACAAGAAACTGCGCCGCTGTATGGGAAACAAGAATCGCAGCAAGATAAAGCAGGAATTCAGCGTCACCGGATTGGCGAGGAATCATGAGGCATACTACCACTACCTTTTAGAACGACTATGATTATCCGCGATTTTGATTTTTCACGTGACGATCCAGAATGCCTCTGGTCCCTGTATGAATCCGTGTATTCGGGATCAAAGGCTTTTCGGGACCGCTGGTCTTGGGAGGTATGCAGCTACCCGCGGGAGATGTGCGCATTTTGATTGCGGACTGTGAAGGAGAATATGCGGGGATGACCATGAGAACCGCAGTGCCGCTCCGTGTCCAAGGGGAAAGGGTGCGTGCATGGTTCGCAACCAACTCTCTGGTTTTACCGCGTTACCGAGGAAAAGGAGTTATTGGCAAGCTGTATAACAATGCCGCCGAAACTGGCGATCTGCAGCTCTCAAAAGGAACCGCACCCGTTATGTACCGTCTGCTTTTGAAAATGGGATACCGTGAGATAGTCCCCAATACATATTTAACCTGTGTGGTCGCCCCCCTGTCCTGGGCCCTCTGGAGGTTGACCGGAAACGTGCCCTTCCAGAATCGTAAACACAGGATGGATGGAAGATACGGCGACTTCACCGAAGTGACAGGGATCGACCGGGAAGCGTTTGACGGTTTCGACGACAGCTATTACGCTACGCTTTCCCAGGACTCCAACTATTTTTCATGGCGCTACGTTGAGGCTCCAAGTCGAAATTATCGCATTTATATCCGTAAACAGGAAGATCGGACGGTTTCTCGCTGTGTACTGCGATTGGAGGGACGAACCGCCACGCTTGTCGATCTCAGGTGGAACGCCGAGGCTGGAGACGAACCTCGCCGCACCATCCGCTTCATCAAGGACGAGGCGCGATCACAGGGAGCGGTCAAAGTAGTGGCCTGGGCAAACTTGGCACCTTTGCGAAGAATCCTGAACCGGGAGGGCTTCCGGACTCGCCGCGAAACACCACATTTCAGCTTTTTCAGCCGGGACCCCCGGTGGATCTCTTTCCCTTGGGAACAGGCCCATTTTGTTCACGGCGATGGCGATGCCGAGTATCTATAATTATTGTCGATAATATTATGATGTCTATAGAAAATTTCAAGAGCGGGCTGTTAAAGATTCCCCCGATTACTATGGGGCTTCGATATCTGTTTAGAAGTGTACCTCTCATTTTTCTTTACCACCGCTTCAGCCCTACTAGAAAAAAAGATGAGTTCTCTGTATGTGCGGACGTCTTCGGACGGCAACTTGACTTGCTATTAAAATATTATAAGATTGAAACTTTAGGATACTGTCTTGAGTATTACTATAAGTATGAAAAATGGCCCCAAAAAACTGCAGTTATTACTATTGATGACGGATATAGAGACTTCTTCCTTTATGCTTTTCCTGAATTGAAAAAAAGAAATATAAAAGCTACTTTTTTTGTTACCGTAGAATTTGTTAATAAAAATATCTGGCTTTGGCCAGATAAAGTATTTTATGCAATATTGAATTCTGAAAAGAAGAATATAAAAATTGACAAAATAGAAAAGAATAAAATCTACCCTCTTGAGACGCTTAAACAAAAAATATTCTTTAATAATAAATTTTGTGAATATTGCAAAAAGATTAGAGATGATGAAAAAAAAGATCTTATTTTCCTTCTGGAAAAAAAGTTGCAAGTTAATTCCCCTGAGCTTCCAGTAGATGGTTTTGAAGCTATTACCTGGGATGAATTGAAATATGTTTCGCAGTATGGGATTGAGATTGGCTCTCACACAATGACCCACCCCATACTTTCAAAAGTGTCTATCGAAAAGTTGACATATGAAATTAAGAGGTCAAAAGAAGTTATAGAGGAAATGATTGAAAAACCATTGAAGTCATTTTGTTACCCCAATAGCCTGCCGCAGGACATTACGGAGGAGGTTGTTCAGGTTGCTAAGGACTCCGGGTATTTAGGTGGAGTGCACAACTTTGGCTTAAGAAAGTTTGATCCCTATTTAATTCCAAGAGTCGGCGTAAGTAACCATGAGTTTGATTTTTCATGCAAGACCAACCGCTTTGAACAGTTTGGATTCACTGTTAAGAACCTTATGAAATGAATGACCATGCCAAAGCCATTGTTATTCTAACCGGTAGTTTTCCCCCCACCAATATTGTCGGAGCGCTTAGACCGTTTCGCCTGACCAAGGAACTTCTCCAGCAAGGTTGGCGGGTGATCATACTTACAAATCCGCCCAGCCCTGGTTGGGCATTGGATACGGCGCTTCTTGCTGAACTAAAGGGTGACTACCGGATAGAATACGTCAGAAAAACCCGGGAAATAGGTTTCTGGTCGCAAGGGGTGCCCGCACGTATCGCAGGGACCGGACATGATCTGCTAAGGCTTCTGCTGAAGCCCGACCCGGAAATTCTCTATGCACACATGTTCTGCCGAGCCTTTCAGGGAGTGGTTCGGAACGAGCGAGTGAATGCGGTGCTGACAACCTCGCCGCCTCACTCCATCCAAATCGCAGGCCTGTGGATAAAGAGACGTTACAAAATCCCCTGGATTGTTGATTACCGCGATCCCTGGGAATATTACCCGACCACCGGTCACCTTCGGCTCAACAATCCTCTGGAGCGATATTTCGAGGAAAAAATAGCTCAGGAAGCCGATGCGCTCGTCTCGGCCACATCAACTTACTCGGCCAATCTTACCAAGCGACACCCGAAATTGCCGACAAATCGATTCCATACGATAACAAACACGTTTGACAGCCGCCTGACATTCCGTCCTGCTGCCAAGGAAGATGATAAGTTCATCATTTGCTACACGGGGATCTTTTATCCAGAGAAGGATCCTTACGGGTTTTTTCGGGCACTAAGGTTCTGGTTTGACGGAATGAATCCGGATGAGGTGAAGCGCTATCGGTCAAAACTGGAAATACATCTTATCGGTTCCCGCAACCGGCCGACCCGCGAAACCATCGAATCTTTGAAACTGGAGGAGAACGTAATTTTCTTTGACCGCATGCCTCACCACCAGGCCATTGAAAAAAGCTTGGAAGCGGACATGCTGCTAATTTCCTCGGGGCTTGGGGCTCAAACTCGGCCGGGTTGGCTGCCTTCCAAACTGTTCGAATATTTGGGTTGCCGGGTTCCCATCTTTGCCCTTATCCGGGAAGGCGAAATGGCCGCAATCATTAGAGAGACCAATAGTGGCTATGTGGTGACCAGCGAGGATCACATCCGGATCGCACAGATTCTTAAAAATGAAATGGACCGGAAGTTGGGATGCGCCACGGTCGAGGAATACAAGAACTTTACCTTTAAGGGTATCGAACGTTTTGAAGAAAAAACGGTCATGAGCCACTTTGTCTCCCTTATCACAACCTGCACAGGTGTATTCACAGTATCGGCCTAAATGTTCGCAATGCTTTAGTATAGCGTATTCATGCCATTTTACCTCTATAACTTATATATTGTCAGCTATTTTATCCATCTGCCGGCGCGCATACCCGCACTGGGTGTGGTTCGTTTTGATTTGGTACTGGCGGGTACTCTGGTTCTTTTGCTTTGGAAGCATCGATTTCGGGATGCTGCAGGAAAAAAACTGGAGCCGCAACACTGTTTGGAGATGCTTTGTATCTATGTCGTTCTATCACTACCTCTTGTGACTTGGCCTGGGTCAGCATTAAATGTCGGTTTCCAGCCATGGATTAAAGCACTTCTCTTTTTCTTTTTTACCATCAAGGCGGTGCAGACAGAAAAGCAGTTTAAAATTACAATTTGGGTTTTTGTGGCCTGTCAGGTGTTTCGAATTTTTGAGCCGACCTATTTGCATCTGACCGAAGGCTATTGGGGAAGTGCGGCTTATTCAGTAGTTGGTGGTATTAGCAGGCTGGATCGTTTGTCTGGCGCCCCCCATGATGTCGTCAATCCCACCCAGTTGTCTTGGGTTGCTGTCAATGTTGTTCCTTTTCTGTTTTATTTGGGGTGGATGGCTGGAAAGATAGGAAAGGCTTTGGTTGCCTGTGTAGCGCCACCTTTTTTTTATGGCTTCACATTGACTGGTGCAAGGGGAGGGATCGTTTGCCTTGGCATTGTCATCTTTGGCATTGTCTGGTTCAGTAAGAATCGTGTGCGAAATGCTGCCATTGCAGGAATGCTGTTGATGATTGTGCTGACCGTCCTTTTTGGTAGGATAAGCAGTGATTTGCAGACTAGATATTTGTCTCTATTTAAGTCGGATGTAGCCGGTGCAGATACGGTGAAAGGACGCTTCAACGCCATTAAAAGATATCTCGGGACTTTGACCTACAAACCTTTGCAGGGAAATGGCTTGGGAACGTCGCGTGAAGTCAATTGGAATGTTACAGGTAATTCCAGCCAGATAACACATAACCTTTACCTGGAAATCGCTCAAGAGTTGGGTCTGATTGGTTTGGTAATTTTTGTTTTGTACATGGTTTCAATCTATAGATTGCTGATGAACGCACTTTTATTGGTTCGGGAAAAACAACTCCAGGGTTCATGGTTAGACCGTACGATAAAAGCTCTATTGGTGTGGTTTTTTATGGACATTGTCTACAGCATGTCGGTATTTGGTTTGCGTAGTTGGGAATGGTATCTCTTTGGAGGCTTTGCTGCATTGGCTTACAAATTTGTTGAAAATATAGAAGAATCATCAACGGTTAATAACCTAAAAATCGTCGGCGTCAGGAAGGAAAGGGCCCATGCCTAAACAGCCATTGGTGTCGGTTGTTATCCCCTGCTATAACAGAGCTGACTATATAGCCGCCACCATCAATAGCGTCTTGACCCAAACCTACGGGAATATTGAACTAATCGTAGTTGATGACGGATGTACGGATAATTCACGGAAGATTATAGATACCTTTGCCGAGCATATTACAATATTAGAGCATCCGGGGCGGGTAAATAAAGGCCAGTCTGCCGCCTTGAATCTGGGGATTCAAGCAAGTCATGGAAAATACATAGCATTTCTGGACAGTGATGATCTGTTTGCGCAGGATAAAATAGAAAAGCAAGTAAGATATATAATGGAAAATCATGATGTTGGCCTTGTTTACGGCAATGGTCACACCATTGATGAAAATGGAAAAACACTTTACCGATTCTACGGTGAAGATCACTACGAATACTCAGATCCCAACAGAATCCTCCTCGATTGCTATTTCTTGCTTCCAAATAATGCCTTATTAAGAAGGATGTTCTTGACTTATCTGGACTATTTGATGAATCCCTTCGAGCGGCCCAAGACCATGATTTACTTATTAGAATCGCAGAGGTCACGAATATAGCCTATATTGAAGACTGCATTTTCTATTACCGTCGTCATGAGGACAGCATCAGTCAACACAGCGCTAAACTTCGCTGGAAAAACGGCTACCTTATATTACGAAAAGCGCTATTTAGGTATCCCTATAGACTTTCTACTCTTTTGGGAAGATTGGCTGTTCTGAACTTTCGGATGGGCCAGTGTTTCAAAGAAGAGAAACATTATTATGTCTCCCTGATGTTCTTTATATTAGCTGGTATTTGTAACCCTTTCCGATCCCTAAAGGTACTGACAGGACGTGAAAGACTATCAAGCCATCATTAACTACCATCTGAAATTAGTTCAGCAGTTAATTTGCATAGTTGTGAGTGGTCGTCGGGAGAACCATATGTTTTGTTATCGTGCGCACTTGGAGTATGCCAAATAGGTCTGCGAGCCTTGTGCCGATCATCTTCTCTTCGCTACAAACTCTTAGCGATCAGACAGTTTTCCCAAAATACGCCTTCAGATCCCCGCGAACGCATATCTATAAGGACATCAAATGAGCTATGTTTCCGAGATAAATCATAGAGTACCAAAGGAAATTTTATTAATTGTACGTTGGCCTGGGGGAGGCATTAGAACGTTTATACGATATGTATATCACAAAATTGATGTTTCGAAATGGCATCTGACTATATTGGCGCCAGAATCCGGTGGAATGGACTTGTTACGAAATGACCTGGCAGAAACTAATACAAATTTTATTCCGGTAACTGGAATACCTACTGATGGTAGTTCCGGAGCTGTCATTTTTACTAAGCAGATAATCAAAACACTTCGATCGCGAAAATTTGATCTTGTTCATTCGCATGGTTTTATTTCTGGCACTTGTGCTGCGTTACCTGTATTTTTCTGCCGTTTTCCACATATTCTGACATCGCATGATGTGATAAATAAGGAACAGTTTTTCGGATTCAAAGGAAAAATAAAAAAAATAGCATTATGTGTTGCTTTGAGGTTGGTTAACAGGGTTCATTCTGTAAGCAAAGAAGCACAAGAGAATCTGTTTGAAAATTTTCCTCATGTTGACGATAATTACAAAAGTATTGTTATATCTAATGGCATTGAAATAGATAGATTCCGGGAGCTACGCCACGTGATCTAAATGCCGAAAAAGGATTAGGGGAAAACGTTTTTTTTAATTGGTTTTCTCGGTCGTTTTATGGCGCAGAAAGGATTTCGATTCTTGGTTGATGCGATCGAACTATTGAGGCAGGAGCAGCTTCCCAAGAAGCCAATTGTTATGACTTTTGGCGATGGATGTTTTGCAAGCCAAGAAAAGATTAAGATTAAAGAAAGGGGTTTGGAAGAGCATTTCTTTTTTATGCCATTTGCTCCCAATGTAGCAAGTACAATGAAGGGCCTTGATGTGATTGCTATGCCTTCACTTTGGGAAGCTTGCCCCTTGCAACCAATGGAGGCTTTGGTTTGTGGGACTCCCTTCATTGGAACTGATTGCGTTGGGCTTCATGAAGTGTTGCAAGATACTCCAGCATCAATAGTTCCCAAAAAAGATGCAAGTGCATTAGCGAATGCGATTGCTTCTGAGATAAGAGAAAGTAGGAAAAACATTTTTACGAAATTTCAAAATGAAGCGGCACGGCGGTTTAATGTTCTAAAAACAAGGAATTCGATATTCCAACTTTATGAAGAGATAACCACTTACTAACGCGGTCCCATTTATATATGTCACTACCAAAGAAATTAAGAAAGTCAATCATAACTTCTGCTTATACATTGTCCTGTAGGAGAAATCCACTTCGAGAGCAATTTGCTGGATTACGATCTAATTACGAATCCAATAATTATCAGGAAAGAAAATTAAGGAAAATAATCAAATTTTCAAAAAAGCATTCAAAATATTATACAGAAAAATTATCGTTTATAACGGATGATGAAATAGAAACTGCTGGTCTTCAGGAATTGCTTATAAAAATTCCATACTTAGAAAAGAGCGACCTGCGCACCAAAGCCAATGAAGATATTAAAATCCCCGGAGTGAAAGGGATAATTAGAGAAACGACCGGATCAACAGGTATTCCTGTAAAAGTTTTGGTGGACAGATATACTCTTGCTGCTCAATTAAAGGCCAGGTGGGACTTCTTTGCTTGGCATGGCATACTACCTGGGGCTATTGAAGGGCGTTTTTGGGGGAGAAAGGAGCAACGTTATTTGCAATCATCGATCAAGAATTTTCTTCTGAATCGTAAAATATTTACTTTGGATAATAAAGATATAGATAAATTTAATCGAGAGTTAACTATACTTCAGAACGCTAAATTGGATTATTTCTACGGATATCCATCATTAATATTAAAAGCAGCAGAACTATTTGATAACAAAAATAAAATCAAGCCTAATCCAAAAGTTATTTTTACTACAGCAGAAATGTTGACCGAGATTCAAAGGAGATATATCTCTAATGTTTTTGGTTGCCCTGTATTTCAAGAATACGGCTGTAGCGAAGTTGACATCATTGCATTTGAATGCCCTAATGGTCATTATCATTTAAATAGCGAAAGATTGTATATTGAATTTCTGCCCGTTATTTCAGGAAAATATGAAGTCATTATTTCCGATCTTGACAATAGGTGTATGCCTATTCTTCGATATAAGCTTGGTGATTTGGTTGAATTAAAAAGTAAAGGCTGCGATTGTGGTCTACCTTTCTCCGGAATCACACGTGTCGTTGGAAGAACATCCGATCGATTAGTCTCGTTGCCTGATGGGACCTTCTTTCATGCTGTTAAGTTCTCTCATCTGATAGAACAGGCATGCAAACGTGGTTGGTTGGTTAGGCAATATAGAATTGATCATATAGAACCTAGAAATATACATTTAAAACTTGAAGGAGAGTTTTATGATTCCCAAAAAAAATCTTTAGAAAATTTTATGATTAATAGATTGAATATTTTGACGAAAAAACAAATAAAGACTGAAATAATTTTTTGTGATATTCAAGATGATGGTAAGCATATGTATTATAGAAAGTATTTTTAAAGCTGAAGTAGCGCGGAATTTTGGGACAAGTGTATAGTATAGGCAATGGACCAACAATAAAATGGCCATGATCGTAAATCTAAATTGTACGTTGTATGAGTCGGTATTGTTTTGCCAATTAACTTTGAGCTCTCAATATATAGAAGAGAGTGACTATAAAAATGGTCCCTCGCTGTTTTATGTGGGTAAGTCGAATTTCAATTTGCCTGCAATAAGATACATAGAAATAGCAATTATCACTTGTGGGGTAAGTCATTCAACTGGCTACCCATACGAAACAGCGAGGAACCATAAAATTGATAATTCGGGCCTTGATCATCGTTTCGGCCACCGCAAAACAGCCATATAAAAATTAATAATAAATCTAGACAGTTACGATTTACTAGGATATATACTCAAAGTATGACTCAAATTTTACAACTCAGACACGTCGCTCAAGGAAGATAATTGCCAATATCATAGCAAGTTATGAATCGGCATGCCAGAGCCCATTCAGCCAGCGAGAAATTGCAGAACAAATCGATATTCCTCGCTCCACCCTGCAATATTGGATAGAACGGAAAAAGTCGATCGATGCCGAGCCTTTGGTCAAGGACTTTTTTGAATCTCCCTCGGGAACGGCTTTTTTACATCGACTGGTAGTGGCAGCACATTTTTGCATGGCGCTTTTAGGCCCTGGCAGCGTTCGACAAGTTTGCCAGTTTTTGGAACTGACAGGGTTGGACCGATTTGTTGCCGCTTCATACGGATCTCAACAAAAGGTCTCGGTCAATATCGAGAAATCGATTGTCGAATTTGGCAAACAAGAGACTGTGCGTCTTGCAACGGGCATGGCTCCGAAACAAATCACCGTGTGTCAGGATGAAACCTTTCATCCGCAGACTTGTCTGGTCGCCATCGAACCGGAATCCGACTACATTGTTCTGGAAAAATACGCCGACGGAAGAAAAGGTTCGGATTGGACAAAGGCCATGAACGATGCGTTAAAGGACCTTCCCGTAAAAGTGGTTCAATCCACCAGCGATGAGGCAAGGGGATTGCCAATCATGTCAGAAACGACCTGGGTGCGCATCATTCGCCGGATTTGTTCCATATCCAACATGAAGTAGTAAAAGCGACCAGTGCCCCGCTTGCCAGCAAAACCAAGCAGGCACAAATGGCCTTGGAAAAAGCATCCGAAGCGG
>NZ_BBCC01000077.1 GCF_001311845.1 Desulfosarcina cetonica JCM 12296
TCCAGAAATGGCTAATTTGCCCGACATCCTTGTTCCGCGAATTTTATCCTCGGAATATCAACCATATGCCTGCGGTAAAATTTTTCGCGCGCCTCGATCTCGACCAAATTTTCCTATTTCTGGATGGGCACTATCGAATGTGACCGGGGGATTTCCCGGAAAAATATTTAAATTGCCGGAAAACACCTGCGGTATACCGGCATCTGCAAAAAATAAAGACATCATTTGAGCGTAAACACCGGACTTAGTCAAGCAAAGTTCGCAGCAAAATGTAATTCAGTTGCTGCCGGGCGAGAAAAGAGTTGACAGCCCATTCTGCGACTCATAATTTTCAGATACTATTTCAAATTCAATGCAGACCGGAGATAAAACATGGCCGGGTCTTATCGCAACCCGTTGCCCACCGTCGATATCATCATCGAGGTGGCCGGTGGCATCGTTCTGATCGAGCGCCGGAATCCACCCCACGGCTGGGCCATTCCCGGGGGATTCCTGGATTGGGGCGAAAGTGTGGAAACCTGTGCACGCCGGGAAGCCTGGGAGGAGACCGGCCTGGTGGTCCATTTGAAAGAGCTTTTTTATGTCTACTCGGACCCTCGGCGGGATCCGCGTCACCATACGGTTACGACCGTATTCATCGCCGAGGCAGCGGGGATGCCTGTGGCTGCCGACGATGCCAAGAATGCAGGCGTTTTTGGCGCCTCGAACCTGCCATCTCCCCTGGCTTTCGATCATGGACGGATCCTGTCGGATTATTTCCGGTACCGCCGGGGCGAGAGCAAGACGACCGTGTTGGATCCGTATCTACGATCGGGCAGCTCTGCCTGAGAGGCTTTTCAAAAAGTCTGGAAACGACTCTGGACTTGCGGGAGGTGCCATGAAACCCCGCCCTGCATCCATCGTTCAGCGCCCATTTGCCGATTTGGGGCAACGGCTGGCCGCCAAACAGGTCCGGCTACCGGCGGTACGCCTCCCCGATCCGCCGGCCCGCCTCCCACGCCTGCCGAGGAAAAGGCATTGTTCGACGCTGCCATGGCCGACGTGGTGCCGTTGAATGATCGGGGCCTCATCGTTGCCTGCCGTCCGCAACCGAAACGCCCTGCCGGTCGGGTGCCGTCTGACGATGTCGAGGCCCTGCGGCAACTCAGATGCCTGGTGGAGACCGGCAGCGGGTTTGTCCTCAGCCAGACGGCCGAATACATCGAAGGTGCTTATGGCCATGCGCCTCCGGAGTTGTTACGTCGCCTGCATAACGGCCATTTTGCCATCCAGGGGCACGTCGATCTGCATGGCATGGATGTGCAGACGGCCTGTTCGGCATTCGATGACTTCATGCGACGCGCCGTGAGCCTGCACCTGCGTGCCGTTCTGGTGGTTCATGGGCGTGGCCGGTCTTCTCCCGGTCCGCCCGTCCTCAAACGATGTTTGCTGGAGTGGCTGACTCGTGGGAACTGGCGACGTTGGATCATCGCTTTTACCAGTGCCGTGCCTGTGACGGGGGGACCGGTGCCACGGTTGTGCTCCTGCGGTCATCTTCCCGTTCCGCCAAGCGGGTCCGATCACTTCGTTAAAGGATATTGCCGATGTGACCCAAGCACCTGTTTTTCTCGAATTCGTGGACAGCCTTTGGCTGGATGCGCATCTGGCCACCATGGCCGATCCGGATGCCTATGGCATCATCAAGCATGGGGCTGTGGTCGTTCATGCGGGGCGTATCGTTTGGATCGGCCGTCAGGCGGATCTGCCCGCCGATGCGCACCAGCGCGCGACGAGGGTTTATCGTCTTGGCGGCGCTTGGCTGACCCCGGGGCTGATCGACTGCCATACCCACCTGGTCTATGCCGGCAACCGGGCGCGGGAGTTTGAAATGCGTCTGGCGGGTGCCACTTATGCGGAGATCGCCAGGGCCGGGGGAGGAATCGTCAGTACGGTCAAGGCCGTACGCAATGCATCGGAAACGGATCTTTTCCGGCCGTCGGCCAAGCGACTGAGCGCCATGCAGGCCGAAGGCGTGACCACGGTGGAGGTCAAGTCCGGCTATGGGCTCGACACGGCCAGCGAGCTCAAAATGCTGCGCGTGGCCCGGCAAATGGACCATGAATTACCACCGACGGTGATTGCCACCTTTCTGGGCGCCCATGCCCTGCCACCTGAATACACGGGACGGCCGGAGGCCTATGTGGATCTGGTGATCGATGAGATGCTGCCCGCCGTGGCCGCCGAGGGGCTGGCCCGCGCCGTGGATGTCTTCTGCGAAACGATCGCCTTTACGCCGGCCCAGACCGAGCGGATCTTCATTGCCGCGAAGCGCCATCATCTGGCGGTCAAGCTGCACGCCGAGCAGCTCAGCGACAGCCAGGGAGCGGCGCTGGCCGCTCGTTTCGGCGCTTTGAGCGCCGATCATCTGGAATATCTTTCCGCGGAAGGGGCGGCGGCCCTGGCTGCTGCGGGAACGGTGGCGGTGCTTTTGCCCGGGGCGTTCTATTTTCTCAACGAGACGCGCAAACCACCGGTGGATCTGTTGCGCCGGAAAGGGATCCCCATGGCCGTTTCCACGGATTGCAATCCCGGCACCAGTCCCACCACTTCACCGCTGTTGATGATGAACATGGCCTGCGTGAACTTCGGCCTTACACCGGTCGAAGCCTTGGCCGGCTTCACGCGCAATGCGGCCCTGGCCCTGGGCATGCTCACGGATCGAGGGACCCTGGCGGTGGGGAAAAATGCCGATTTCGCCGTCTGGGATATCGATGAACCGGCCGAGTTGGCCTATCGCATGGGCGGCAATCCCTGCCGCATGACCGTCAAGGAGGGTCTCCCCCTACCCGAGGAGCAGCCATGAAGGCCAGGGATGTGATGACCACGCGTTTCTGGACGTTGAGGGCGGACGACACCATTGCCGATGCCGTCAACCGTTTCCGAGAGGCCAGCCGGAAGCAAGGTAAGAATGTGTTCGGTATGATGGTCACCGACGATGACGCGCGCCTGGTGGGCATGCTCTCCATGTACGATATCCTGGTGTTTGTGCAGCCGCGACATGCCGGCATCTGGTCTGAGCTGGACGATATGGATCAGGCCGGGCTCTTTGATGGGATGCTGGCGCGCGTCAAACACATCCGCGTGGGAGACCTGATGACCCCTGATGTGGTGACCATCACCCCCGACACCCATCTGATGGCTATCGTGGATTTGATGATCAAACGCCATATTCGCCGCTTGCCGGTGGTCGACCAGGGTGATGTGGTGGGAATGGTCTACATCTCCGATCTTTTCTACCACCTGCTGCGCCAGTATCTGGTATAGGAACCCCATCGCCATGCCCATGGTGCGAACAAGAAACGTTCTCGGCGGCTTGCGGGTCCGGGAGGCCATGCGCCGCCAACAGGTCCTTGCCCGGGCAGATGAAACGGCCCGGCGCGGTGTTGCCCGCATGATCAAGTTCAAGTCCGATTACCTGCTCATCACCGACGATCAGGGTGCGGCGGCCGGTATCGTGACCCAAACGGACATGACCGGTGCCTATTATGCCGGACTGCCGGTGGAAACGACCCTGGGTGAGATGATGATCGGGCCGCTGCGCTGCTGCTATCTGGACGACCCCCTGGAAGATGCCCTGGAAACCATGGGACGCGAGCAGGTCGGCCAGCTGTTCGTCAGGGGGGCCGATGCCGAAAAGATCGAAGGCGTTCTGACGTATAGCGATATTCTCGGGCTGGTCTATCGATTTTGCCGGCATTGCCGCAAAAGCCGGTATCGCATGGAAGTCGAGGGCAATGGCGCCGCACCGGGTGGTGAGGTCCGGGTGGAGGCGGTGATGGACCCGGAAGTGAACCGTTGCGACTGTCGGATCGATCTCATCCGCCTCATGGAAATTCTCACCACCCAAGGCATGGGCGCGGTGTTGCTGGATGGATCGGACGGAAGACCTGCCGGCGTGGTATCCAAATCGGATCTGGTCATTGCCTGGTACCGTGGTGTCGATCCCACGGCGGCGGCCATGACGATCATGAGTCGACCGGTACAAACCTGCCATCGTCGGGATACGTTGACGGACGCCATTGCCCGGATGCTGTTTGTCGATTTGGGACGCATTTTTGTCCATGATGCCGATCCCGGAGAGATTGTCGGAGTCATGTCCCTGGCCAGTGCCGCACGCCACCGCTCGGGGACCTGCAAGGCATGCATTGCCAGCCGCTTGGTGGCGTAAGGGGACTTGGATCACCCATCCTTTCGGATGGAAACCCCCTGACCGGGTTTCCCGGCAGCAGCTTCCTTGCCCACCCACCGACGAAAAACCGGTTGAGCCCATGGGCCCGATGGTGTATGAACCAGGTTTTCCAGGGACGTTATCGATAAGGACATAAAAACCATGATTACCTTGCTGGACTATGGGGCGGGAAACGTCCGCAGTGTCATCAACGCGATCGAGAAGCTGGGCGAAACCGTGCGTGTGGCCGCTTCGGGCCGCGATATCGTAGCGGCGGAAAAGCTGCTTTTCCCCGGTGTCGGCAGTTTCGGCAGCATGATGAGCATTCTCCGGGAAAAACAGTTTGTGGCGCCGCTGTTGGAATTCCTGAATTCCGGCCGGCCTTTTTTCGGCATCTGCCTGGGGATGCAGGCCTTGTTCGCCGGTAGCGAGGAGGCGCCGAAGGAAAAGGGCCTGGGCGTGCTGTCCGGCCATGTCAAACGCTTTACCGTGGATTTGGCCGTGCCTCACATCGGCTGGAACGGGATCAGCGTCAAACAACCCACCGACCTGTTTTACGGCCTTGGCGGAGACGAGAAATTCTATTTCGTCCACTCCTATCACGTGGTGGCCGACGATCCCGCCGTGGTACTTACCACCACGGACTACGGCTATTCCTTTGTCAGCGCCGTGCAAAGGGGCAATATTCAGGGCACCCAATACCACCCCGAAAAAAGCGGTGCCGCCGGCTTGACCCTGCTCGAGAATTTTATCCGCAAGGACCGCGCCTTGAGCATTCCGCCGAAAAGCCCGTCCCGGACCCGCCTGGCCAAACGCATCATTGCCTGCCTGGATGTGCGTGCCAATGACCAGGGCGATCTGGTGGTCACCAAGGGCGATCAATACAATGTCCGTGAATCGGGCCATGTGCGTAACCTGGGCAAGCCCGTGGAATTGGCCGGGCGCTATTTCGAGGAAGGCGCCGATGAGGTGACTTTTCTCAACATCACCGGGTTCCGGGATTTCCCTCTGGAGGACATGCCCATGATCCAGGTGCTCAAGGAGACCTCCAAACGTGTTTTCGTGCCTTTGACCATCGGCGGCGGCATTCGCGATTTTACCGACAAGAACGGCCGTCATTACACGGCTCTCGAAGTGGCCGCCGAGTATTTCCGATCCGGCGCGGATAAAGTGTCCATCGGCAGTGATGCGGTATTCATCGTGGAGGATTACCTGAAAACAGGGAAACCCACCGGTCAAAGTGCCATTGAACGAATTTCGTACGTCTACGGCAACCAGGCCGTGGTGATCTCCATCGATCCGCGTCGGGTTTATGTGGATTCCCCGGAGGATACCCCCCACCCGACGGTGGCGACGGATATTCCCGGACCCCAAGGGCAGCGTTACTGCTGGTTCCAGTGTACGGTCAAAGGCGGACGCGAAGGCCGGGATGTGGATGCCGTGACCCTTGCTCAGGTGTGCGAAAAACTGGGCGCAGGGGAAATTCTGCTCAACTGCATCGATCGTGATGGCACCAACATGGGGTTTGATATCGAACTGATCGGCGCGGTGAAAAAGGCCGTGACCATCCCGGTGATTGCCTCCAGCGGTGCCGGATGCGAGGCGCACTTTGCCGACGTTTTCGAGCAAACCGACGTGGAGTCGGCCCTGGCGGCCGGCATCTTTCACCGTCGGGAAGTCCCCATCATGGCCGTTAAAAACCATTTGAAGGGGAAAGTGGAAGTCCGACTGTAATCCCCTCTCATCGCTATCGCAGGCTGGATCGACCACGTCTCCAGCCTGCGTTTCCATTGTTCTTCAGCCAAATCCCATCCGGTTCCTTCCAGCATTTCATCCCGATCCGAAGATCGTGATAACTTTCCTCTATGCCTTTTGTCAGCTGAATCGCTTCAGTTTATGGGGGGCAGGACGATAATAGACCGTATATCAGGTGCGGCAGTTACCTGTTTGATCAATGCATAGCCATAGCGGCATAATTGGGAGGGGTTATGGTAACACGTAAAGGTTGGGCCGTTGTCTTGGCGTTTTTAAGCGTATTTTTCATCAGCATGGCTGCCCATGCCATGCAGGAGGTCAGGTTCGGGGTGCTTGCCAAACGGGGCGTACCCAAAGCCCAAAAGGAGTGGGGCCCGACAGCCAGGTATCTGTCCGAAAAGCTGTCGATCAACTGTGTCCTGGTTCCGTTGAAGTTCACCGAGATCGAGCCGGCGCTGAAGAATGGGCAGATCCATTTCCTGCTGGCGAATTCGGCATTCTATGCCGAGTTGGAGAAAAAATACAATCTCAGGGCAATTACCACGATGATCAACCGTAAAGGAGATATCGCCCTGAAGGAGTTCGGTGGCGTGTTGTTTGCCCGGAATGACAGCAAAATCCACGGGATCGCCGATATCCGCGGCAAGAAAATGATGTGTGTGAAATACTCCTCTTTTGGCGGTGCGCAGATGGTATGGCATCTGTTGCTCGATAACGGCATTAATCCCAAGAGAGACTGTGCCGCCTTCGTGGAAGGCGGGACCCATGACAATGTGGTGATGGCGGTCAAGGCGGGCAAGGTGGATGTGGGGACGGTCCGCTCGGATACGTTGGAACGGATGGAAGCCGAAGGCAAGATCAAGATGAGTGACTTCAGGATCATCAACCCGGTGGCGGACAGCTATCCGTTTGTTCACAGCACGCCGCTGTATCCGGAGTGGCCGGTGGCCGCCTGTGCCATCACCGACCCGAAACTGGCTCGGGATGTCGCCAAGGCATTGATCCTGCTGGATTACAACCACGAGCCATGACGGCGGCGAAGGTATACAAATGGACTATCCGGCCAACTATGCCAAGGTAACCGAATGCTTGCAGGTCATCGCCGCCAATTAGATCACTGTCCATGCGGAAACAGAAATACTATAGTCTTCCTCTTTCCGCATGGGCACGAGATTATGGCTTTGTTGACGGCGGGGGCTTCAAGTATTGGGCGATTTGCGGAGCCGGTTCGGATTGGGTTGTATCGACAACCTCCATGGGGCGGTCGGGTGGCGGGGATTGGCGAATGTGTTCGACAAAATCCCCAATGGTCCGATAAACCCGGTCGGCCCCTTCACCCAGAAGAATGCCGTGGCGTTGGAAGTTGAACATGACCATCTGCTTATCCGTTGACCCGAGCAATTTGAATATTTTTTCGGTCCCCTTGGGATTGACCACCGGATCTTCCCGGGATTGGATGACCAATGCCGGCACGGTGATTCGAGAGAGCCGGGGTTCCAGGGATGCCATCAGCCGTTCCAGTTCGCGGACCCCGGCGATGGGATTCTTGAAATAATTGATCTGTGGATTTTCCGGATGGTTGTCGACAAAGATTTTTTGGGCCTCTTCAAGGTGAATGTGGCCCATGAGGCGATTCCACATGTCAACGGCCGGTACGAAACGCGCCACCATGTCCTGCAGGCGCAAGGGTGCCGATACGGCAAATACCGCCTCCACCGCCGGTACCCGCTGGGCCAAGTCCAGCGCCAAACCCGCACCGGTGGAAAACCCACCGGCAATCACCCGGCGGCATAGGTTGCGGATGATGGCGCAGCCGGCATCCATGCAGTCGATCCATTCCTGAAAGGTGCAGGCGGCCAAATCCTCCGGTGCGGTGCCGTGTCCCTTGAGCCTGGGCACATAAACCCAAAATCCCATTTTTCCCAAATATTCGGCCAGCCCGCGGACCTCGGCAGGGGCTGCCAGGTATCCGTGGGCCAGCACCACGCCTACCCGACGTTGATCCCCCCGAATCAGATAGGGCCGGCCAATCTCCTTGGGTTTGGACGTCTCCGGGTCAGAGAACCGTTCGTAATCCTCATCGAAATCTTCCTTTGCCCGTTTGATCAGAAGATGGGCAATCTTGCGTTTCAGCCAAAAACCAGGCTGCCAGGAAAGCCTGGAGATGCGGCGTTGAAGCCGGGTCAGGGGCTCGACCTCGTTGGCGATCACGCCAACGGGGTTGTCGATGCGCGAGCGGTGAAAATCAAACATGGTCGCCAGGCGGGACGAATTTTTGACCAGCTCTGGGCCATCGGGGCTAACCGCGCCCTTTTCGATGGCAAAATGGATGAATTCGGAATACTTGTGATAGCGATCATCGGTCAGGAGGTGGGTTTGGTCCATATCGAAGCTGGTATGAAAATAGACATCGCAGGAACGCGCGCAGGTCTGGGCGGCGAGAAATACCCGGCGCTTCAAGTTTTCCGGGTCGATTCTGTTGATAGGCGCTTTCTTGAGACAAGCGGCGAAAAGGTGATCGTGGTTGACGGTGGTCATGCGGTAGATGGCGGCCATATATTGCCGCATGATTTTCAACGCTTCATGGCGCATTCGCTGGCGCGAGGGGATATGGTCGTCAAAGCCGATAACGCCGGGTGACTGGATGTCGTCCTGAATGACCTGGCAGGAGAGACAGCTGCTGATGGTAATCGGTTCGCCGAATCGGATGTCGATATCCACGCCGGAAAGCAGCATGGCGCCTTCGGTCATGATCTCTTCGGTAATGCGTTGCGGCAAGTCATCCACCAGCCATCCGGCCAAACGGTTCAAGATATTGTCGCGGGCCCGCAGTGGGTAATAGGTTAGGTTCACCGGAACGATGCTGGTGGGCAGCGGGCTGATTTTGTCCGTCGACGGTAGCATGAAACGTTCCGCCAGGCGCCTGGCTTCCTCCGGGTTGCTCTCGATCATCTCCATGAGGCGCTGGCGATAGAATTCGGTCCGCAGTGCCAGGGTGGCGGCGCCACTGTGGGGCGGGTGTTTACCACCGGCATAGGAGATCATAAAACGGCCTTTTTCCATGATCTTCTTATTCTTGACCATGCGGCCTTCGGGGAAAATGAGCCAACATGCCTCGGCGGTCAGAAGGGATTTGACCATCAGTCGGTCCCGATCGGGGGATCGGGTGGAAACCGCTCCCAATTGTTCGAGATAGTGGCCGAATTTACCGACAAATAACTCAGGCGCGGCCAGCGCCCACACCGGTGTGCCGGTCAGGCGGTGCAAATGGTAAGGCAGCAGAAAAGTCTCGATGCGGGTAAAGTGGTTGACCACAAAAATGGTCGGTCCCTGGGGGATGTGTTCAGCGCCGTGAATGTTCAGGCGGGCGCGGCTGATACCGGAAATGGTTTTGATGGCCAGTCCGGTGGTACGGTAAGCGAATGAATTCATCGATGCGCAGACACTTTTTCCGAATCGTCAGTTAGTGCTCATCCAGAAATAGGAAAATTTGGTCGAGATCGAGACGCGCGAAATTTGACCGCAGGCATATAGTTGATATTTCGAGGATAAAATTTTTCGCGGAACACGGATATCGGGCAAATTGGCCATTTCTGAATGGGCACTATGGTTGACACCGGTTCAACTGTCGACTAAGTTACATTCCTTAAGTTCAAAAATAAAGGGAATTTACGGAGGCGACAGATGTATTCTAAAATTCTCAAATTGCGATTCCCCATTACGGAAGTGCAAAAACCGATCGTCTGTACCCTGGCCCGGGAATTCGATCTGGTGTTCAATATTCTAAATGCCGGTATTCTGCCCCGCAAGGAAGGGTTCATGGTGCTCGAGGTTTCCGGCAGCAAGAAAAATTTCAAGGAGGGGGTGAGCTATCTCAAAAGGCAGGGCGTGGATGTGCAGAACGCCTCCCAGGAGATCAAGCGCATCGAAAAGAAATGCACTCACTGCGGCGCGTGTACGGCGGTTTGCCCGACCGGTGCCCTGGCCATTAAGCGGCCGCAGATGGAAGTCGTTTTCGATCAAACCAAATGCAGCGTCTGTCAGTTATGCGTCACCGCGTGTCCGCCGCGTGCCATGGAAGTGCGACCCACCAACCAACTCTTTTTTGAATGACCGACCGCATCGCCATCGCCGTCTCCGGCGGCGTCGATTCCATGGTTTGTGCCTACCTGCTGAAACAGCAGCACAATGACGTCCTGGGGTTGCATTTTATCACCGGCTACGAAAAGCCCGCAAAATCGATTGAACCCCTCGTGGTGGATCTGTTTCAGCAGATGGACATCCCCGTGGTCATCGTTGATCTTCGCCATGAATTCCGGCAACAGGTGGTCGACTATTTCTGCGGCGCCTACCTGAAAGGCCACACCCCCAATCCTTGCCTGGTGTGCAATCCGATGATTAAATTCGGCGCCCTGCTCGACGAAGCCAAGCGGCATGGCGCCTCAAGGTTGGCCACCGGTCATTATGCCCGGGTGGGGGTGGATCCACGCGGATGTTATCGGCTGCAAAAAGGATTGGATAGAACCAAGGACCAATCCTATTTCCTGGCTCGACTGACCCAGGCGCAACTGGCCAGGGCTGTTTTTCCATTGGGGGCCTGGACCAAGGCCGACGTCAAGACCCTGGCGGCACAAAAGGGGCTTCGGCCGATTGTACCTGCGGAAAGCCAGGATATCTGTTTTATTCATGACGCGAGCTATATTGCGTTTCTCATCGCGCATACCGGCATCCGACCCGAACCCGGTGAGATTGTCGATACCCAAGGCCACCTGGTGGGGATCCATAACGGATTGCATGGGTTTACCATCGGTCAGCGTCGGGGGATCAATTGTCCGGCCAGCCAGGCCTACTATGTGGTTCAAAAGGATGTCCGCCGAAATCGTTTGGTCGTCGGCCACAAGGATCAGCTCTGTGTCGATGGCTGCAAGGTGATCGATATAAATTGGATCAACGGTATCCCCGACGGCCCGTTGGCCATTGAGGCCCGTATTCGCTACCGGCACCGGGCCGTGCCGGCGAAACTTGTTCCAACCGGGAAGGACGTTGCCATGGTAACCTTTGATGAACCCCAGGCGGCGGTCACGCCAGGGCAGGGAGCGGTGTTTTATCATGGGGATGCGGTTATAGGCGGGGGCTGGATCGTCGATGCCTCAGAGGCAGTTTGAAAAGCCCGTCTAAGCCCCGCTACCGGTGTTGGAAAACGGCTCAAAATGCTCACATATTGCGTATATGCTCCGCTTTCGAGCCGTTTCCGCCTTGTTAGCGGGCCTGATCCAGACTTTTCAAACCGCCTCTCGGTGAAATTCGAAAATGAAGAAATTACTCGTCAAAACCCTTGGCTGCAAAGTCAACCAGTGTGAGTCCGAAGCCATCATGAATGCCTTGGTGGGGCCCAAGGCCGGTTTTGCATCTGCTACCGATGGCCAGGCCGATGTGGTGATTGTCAACACCTGTACGGTGACCGGAAAGGCGGCCATGCAGAGCCGCCAGGCTGTTCGCCAGGCCATCCGCAACCATCCCGGTGCCCGTATTGTGGTGACCGGTTGTCATGCTCAGACATCCCCGGCCGAACTGGCAGCCATCGAGGGCGTGGATCTGGTGATCGGCAACCGGGACAAGCACCTGATTCCTGAAAGAATTTTATCTGACTTGTCCATGGATGGACGTGCCGATGGCTTGACGGCCTGCCCGTCCCTGGCGCTCCCTCGACCATTCGACGCATTGCCCGGCATTGCCCATGGTGAACGAACCCGTCCTTTTCTGAAGATCCAGGATGGTTGCAACACATTTTGTACCTACTGTATCGTGCCCCATGCCCGCGGACGAAGCCGCAGCCTTCCTGTTGCCCAGGTATTGGATCAGATCGCGGAATTGGGACGCTTGGGGTATCATGAGGTGGTACTGACCGGTATCCACATCGGCTGTTACGGTCAGGATCTTTCGCCGAGCGTTGGGCTGTATGATTTGCTTTGTCGTATTCGTGACGCCGGCGCTGTTTCGCGGGTACGCCTCAGTTCCATCGAACCCGCCGAACTGTCAGATGCCATCATCGATCTGGCAAATGTCGGTGAACGGGTGCCCGGCCGCCTCTGTCCGCATTTTCACGTTCCGCTGCAAAGTGGTGACGATCAGATTCTGAAACGCATGCATCGACCTTACGATCGGGAGTTCTTTAAGGAACGCGTGCTTGCCATTGTGGATCGACTGCCCGACGCAGCCATTGGGGTGGATACCCTGATCGGATTTCCCGGAGAATCGGAGATGGCCTTCGAGAACACCTATCAACTGATTGAGGCCCTGCCGGTGAGCTACCTGCATGTATTCCCATTTTCCGCGCGCCAAGGAACGCCCGCCTTTTCCTTTGATAACCAGGTGCCGCCGCAGATCGTAAAAAACCGCTGCCAACGGATGCGACGATTGGGTGAGAACAAGCGTAGCTATTTTTATCGGCGCAGTATCGGCAAGACGGTTACCGTGTTGGTGGAAGAGACCCGCGACAAACTCGATGGCCGGCTGAAGGGGTTGGCCCCTAATTATCTTCCCGTCCGCTTCCAAGGGCCGGATGAGTGGTACAATACCTTCCAACCGGTGACGGTTCAGCGACTTTCCGGCGATGGGCTGCTTGAGGGCAAACCGTCTTTGACAAGCGACTACGGAGATCAGGGCCATGCCGCATAAAGCGATCAGCGATCGTTTGAATCGGCTCGCAGACGGTCTGCGGGAAAATCGCCTCGGTGAATCAGCATCCCTCGCAAAAGCGATCTTTATCGAGCTTATCAAACTGGCCTATGCGCAGGTGCGGAGTCAGGCACCGGCGGCGATCTTGCGTCGGTTGATCGACCTTGAAATGGCCATTGGCGGCGAGGATTGCGATTTTAACCGCTTTGACGGCCCGCAGATGCTGGAACTGTTGGTTCAGGGCGATTTGATCGCCTATTGGGGAAAATCGGCGCCTTCAGTGCAGATGTTCCTGGCGGCAACGGAGTTCCAAATGCTTTGGCGCTGGATAATGGCCGCCACGGATGGGGAGATCCCCGCGAATAGATCCATGCTGCGTTATTTTCATGCATGGCTGCAATTGTTCGGTGAAACGCTCGGCCTGCTTGACATTGGGGATGATAACCTTCGGCCGCAGGCACTGGATCATCGTTCAGGGAAAACCTCTAACGCCGCATTGCCCACCAGGGGCGAACCCTATGTCGAATCCACAACCGGAATGACTTTTGTCTTTATCCCCGGCGGTGAGTATTCCATGGGCGATACTTTCGATGACGGTATCGAGGATGAAAAACCGGTCCACACGGTCCGTGTGAGCGATTTTTTCATGGGGATTTGTCCGGTTACCCAGGCGCAGTGGCGTTGTCTGATGACGGATAATCCATCCAGTTTTATTGGCGACGATCACCCCGTGGAACAGGTCACCTTCTCCGATGTAACGGCATTTATTGAAAAGCTGAATTCCACTGCTCCCGGCGGTGTTCGCTTTGATCTGCCGTCCGAGGCCGAATGGGAGTATGCCGCTCGAAGCGGCGGCAAGGATGAATTGTACGCCGGCGGACAGGACCCGGAAGCGGTCGCTTGGCTGGATGCCGATGGAACCGGACGCAGTGCGCCGGTTAAAAGAAAAAAGCCCAATGGGTTGGGCCTTTATGACATGAGTGGCAACGTCTGGGAATGGTGCCGGGATATCTATCAACCGGACGCCTACCGCCATCATGCCGGGGTCGATCCCGTATGTACCGCGACGGGCCGGGATCGGGTTATCCGGGGGGGCGCTTGGCATTTGGATGCCTGGAGCGCCCGTTGTGCCCGGCGTTTTAGATTCGATCCCGAGCTTTTCGGGCCTGCATTGGGGTTCCGGTTGGTGATGCGGCTATTTCTCGGGCGGGACGATATTCAAGTCGCTGATTTTATAAAGTAGCGTTTTGTAACTGATCTTCAATATCTTGGACGCCTTGCTTCGGTTCCAATCGGTTTTTTCAAGCACATGGGAAATGATTTCCCGTTCAACCATTTCGACAGCTTTCTTTTTGGCCGTCTTAAGGGAAAAAGACTGACTGTCCGGTGAATTTGCCCCCTCCAGATCGATGATTTCGGTCAGCGATGCATGCTGGCTCATGCTGCTATCGGCGGCCCCATCCTGTGTCGCGGTAATTTTCTCACTATTGAACAGTTCGTCAAGAATTTGGCTGCAATCACCCAGTACCAGCATCCGTTTGAGAACGTTCTGGAGCTCACGGACATTTCCGGGCCAGCTGTATTTGCACATGCGCTCAATGACGTTGGGACTCGGTTTTTCGAGGTTGCGGTTATTGAGCATTTGGGAATATTCCTTGACGTAAAAATTGATCAAGGGCGGAATATCTTCGGGACGCTCGCGCAATGGTGCCAAATAAATTTTAATGATGTTGAGTCGATAATAGAGATCCTCGCGGAATTTTCCCGCTTCGATGTCTCTTTTCAAATCATGGTTGGTGGCGGCGATAACCCACGTATCCGCCTTCACCTCTTTTTCAGACCCCAGTGGTGAAAATTCGCCTCCGCTTTGAAGAACATGCAGCAATTTTGCCTGTAAGGGCAGCGACATATCCCCGATCTCATCCAGGAGCAAAACACCGCTATGCGCCAGTTGAAACTTGCCCTTCTTTTTTTGTTCGGCCCCGGTAAATGCACCGCGTTCATAACCGAAAAGTTCGCTTTCAAGAAGTCCTTCGGGCAATGCCGCACAATTTATTTTAATGAACGGCTTACCCACGCGGGGTGATTTTTGATAGAGGTTTTGGGCGACGACCTCCTTGCCCACACCACTTTCACCAAACACCACCGTATTCAATCCGGTCCCAGCCACGTGTTCGATCAGTTCTCGCACACGCTCGATGTTTTTGCTGACACCGACAATGGGGGGGCCGAGTTTTGTTTTGGAGGGATCATTCATTGCTTCAATAGCTTTTTCACCAGCTGTTCGAGTTCCGGTAGTTTAAACGGTTTTTCAAGCACAAAATCGGCATGCGCTTCTTTAGCCAATGATTCCGGGTGCTCCCCCCAACCGGTAATGGCGATAACGGGTGTTTCAGGAAATTTCTTTTTAACGATGGAAATAATTGCCACGCCACTGATATTGGGTAGTACCAGATCGGTGATGATCAGATCAAAGGTCGCATCTTTGGCTTCGATCTGCTTCAGGCCATCCAGACCGTTGGCAGCCGAAGCGACCTCATATTTTTTTTGGGAAAAATAATTCGTTAGGGCCGTGAGGATCTCTTCGCTGTCGTCGATAATGAGCAATTTGAAAGGCTTTTTCATTTCAGCCTCTTACTTTGTTGAAAAATAGGAGACGATGGATCCTGTATCGATAGGATATATATGAATGCATGCGAAATGGCAAGTTATTACCCATATTTTCATGGGCGTGAGGGTCGGCCATGTTGGATTTTGAAAAAGAATTCAAGCGAAAGTGGCATCTGCCGATAGGTGTATTTCAAGCCCATTCACCGTTCCGACACGGGTCCACAAGGATTGAAGTGGAAAAAGTTTTCATAATATGTAATATAGGTTCACTATCTCGACACGATCTTTGAAAAGAAAATTTGGACTCCGTTAAATCAGAAAGCTCCGCAATGGGCCGCTAATTGTAAGAAATTCAATGGTAATCTTGATCACTCGGCAAGTTTGGATAATATTTAGGATTAATTGCGTTTTGTGGCTAAATATTTGCATTAAAGCCATGGCGTAGTGTTTGACCCTTTATTAGCAGCCCAATATGTTGAGATCCTGCTTTGATATTCGGAATAACGGAATGCCCCAGATGACTGCAGTCGTTCTTGAGAAAAATAAGGCGGACCGAGATGATATTCGCACGCGCCTTTCCAACTGCGGTGTTCTGCCGATTTGTTTCCAGGATAAATGGGTCTGTCTGGAGAACATCCATTGCATCAAACCGTCGTTTGCGGTTTTAAGATCGGATTCGCCAGGGGCTGTCGCAGGATTTGTGAATGGCGTCATGGCCATCGAGAACGGCCTGCCGATCATTGTCTTGTCAAGCAACGATGATGCTGAAACGTTTATTCAGAATAACTGGCAGGCCAATCTTGCGGTTTTGTCCTATCCTGCTGATAACCAGGCATTTCAGGCAGCGATCGACCGTTTTTCTCAAACTTGGCGGAATGCCGGCGAACCGATCCTGATCGGTGGCTCTGTCGAACGCCGAAAGTTGATTCAAGAACTTCCCCGCCTCAACACCATGCAGGACCCGATTCTGATTCAAGGGGAGGTTGGTGTTGGAAAAAAACTGATGGCCAGGACAATTCATCGCCTTTCGATGAATCCCGGTTCAACCTTTTCGCTTGTTGATGCCACAACCCTTTCTGGAACGTGGATTCAGGACACCAGAAATCGCATCAATTCTTCAAGGGCTAAGCAAACGAGTTGGTATGCGATCGATAACATTGAAAAATTACCATCAGATATCCAATCCCAGTTGCTAGTGCTGCTCGATAATGATAGTTTTCACGGAAACACACCCAATGGGAGGACAAATCGTTTTATCAGCATGACAACTCGGGAGATGGCCCCATTGATCCAAAGCGGTTCCTTTCGAAAGGATCTGTACCATCGGCTGAGCGCATTAAAGCTAATCATCCCACCACTTCGGGGGTATGCAAGTGATATCATTGCCATGGCCGAATATTTTGCCACCCAATACAGCATTCGCCAGCGGGGTATGATTTGCCGCCTTACCGAACAGGTGATGGACTCTTTTCGGAATTATCATTGGCCGGGGAACATCGCCGAGCTCAAACGGAGCATCAAACGGCTCATATTAACGGATTCACGTCATTGGAAGGATCTTTTGCCGGAACCCCATAACGGAGAAAAGCACGGATGCACTGAAACGGCATCGGTCTGCGGAATCGATACGAACGAGATCCGCCAATTTCTCAAATGCAACTGGCGTGTCACCCTGAAACAAGCCTGTGCCCATTATGCAGAGCGGGTTGAAAAAAGTATCCTCAAAGCAGCCTTGACGCAAACCCATGGAAACTGCAAACAGGCTGCGGGGTTATTGGACATCAGCTACAAGTCGATGCTCAACAAGGCGAAAGCGTACCGGTTGGTATAAATAGGTAAACAGCTAAAGGACTTTCATATGGCTTCGCAACCCATCCCCATGGAGCCCAAATATATTATCGATCTCATCATCAAACGCCGCTGGATTTTGATGGTGCCTTTTTTCATTGCAATGATCGTTGGGATCGTTCTGGCGATCAAGCTGCCGAAGATTTACGAGGCGAGCACCCTGATTCTGATTCAACCCCAACGGGTGCCGCAGAATTATGTTCAGCCGATTGTTGAATCGGACGCCGGTGAAAGAATCAATACCTTGTCCCAACAGGTACTGAGCCGGACCAATCTTGAGAAAATTATTAAAGACTTCAATTTGTTCAAAAATGGGGAACACTCCATGTTCATGGAGGATATGGTCGGGAATCTGAGAAAAAGAATTTCGGTTAATATCTCAACCGGTCGACGCCGTGAGAACGATGCGTTTTCCATCTCTTTCCAGGGGCAGGATCCAGAAAGTGTCATGAGGGTAACCAATGCGTTGGCATCCTATTTTATAGACGAAAACCTACGTCTTAGGGAGGCGCAAGCTGTCGGGACGAGCGATTTCTTGGAGTCTGAATTGCAGAACATGAAGAGCCGCCTTGAGGAAGTGGAGGCCCAGCTGAAACGTTATCGTGAATCCTACATGGGCGAGCTGCCTGAACAATTGAATTCGAACCTTCAAATTTTGGATCGGCTGCAGGAACACTTAAACGAAAGCCAGCAAAACCTCAGCGAAGCAAAGGTTCGATTGGCCGCTCTTCAAAATACGGGATCCCTTTCCCGGGAAACCACAGTCATTATCGCCCAGGACCTCAGCGGGAAAGCAACGATATCGGTCAGATGCGGGCTGAATTGGACAGCATGCTATCCCGGTACACGGAGCGCCATCCGGATGTCGTTCGTTTGAAAGCCAGAATCGCGGAAATGGAAAAACAGGCTGCTTCCGGTCAGCAGCAGTCAACAACGACTTCGGCGAATTCACGCTCTCGTCAAACAGCACCTCTTTCTGCTGAATATCGAATCCAATACACCGAAATCCTTCAAGAGATGAAAAGACTCGAAACCGATATTGCCGACACCCGGGCTCAAATCGCAAACTACCAGAAAAGAGTCGAGAATACGCCAAAAAGAGAACAGGAATTACTGTCATTGAGGCGTGATTATCAAAATATCCAAACCACATATGATTCTCTTTTGGAAAGAAAGCTCGAAGCTGAAATTGCCGTGAATATGGAGCGCAAACAAAAAGGCGAACAGTTTCGCATTGTTGATCCGGCCAAACTCCCTCAAAAACCGATCAAACCGGATATGCGCAAATTGTTTATCATGATTGTGGGGGCCGGATTGGCGATCGGTGGCGGTATCATCTTTTTGCTGGAATTCGTGGATAATTCATTTAAACGGCCTGAAGATATTGAAGAAGATTTGTCTCTCCCGGTTTTATGCACCATCCCCCGAATCATCAATCAGCGGGCAAAGCGGATGATACGGCTTGAGCATATTTCCGCTGCTGTTTTTGGTTTTATCTCACTTGTGCTTTTTGCCGGATTCACCTTTTTGACGCAACTCGGTGTAGAATCAACTCTTGGGTTGTTGAAATAGATAATAAAGAACACATTGGGTATCGATTGCCCATCTTAGAATATGCACTGCAACGGCAGTCAGATTGGTAGCCAGAATGGGTAAGATCCACGAAGCACTTGAAAAATCTAGTTTGGAAAAAGGCTCAAGGCGGATTCACCCTGTTGAGCTGAAGCCTTTTCCAAACCGCGAGCAGACAAGTGATATCAAACCGGTAACCCCAAAAACCGAGGTCCGGACACCTTCTGCTTTATCAAAATGGCGAATAGATCAGAACTTGATTACCTACCATGATCCATCTGGGGTTGAAGCTGAAATTTTTAAAATTTTACGCACCAACATACTTTTCCCCAAAAAAGGTAAACCGCCGCGTTCCATCATGGTCACCAGCGCAGTACCCGGTGACGGGAAATCATTTGTTGCCGCGAACCTCGCGGTCAGCATCGCGCAGGGCGTCGAGGAGCATGTCCTCCTCATCGATTGCGATATGCGACGTCCGACCATACATACGCAGTTTGGATTTGACGACGATGTGCCAGGATTAAATGAGTACCTTTCAAAAAAACAACCCTTGGAATCCCTGTTGCAAAAAACCATTGTCGACAAGCTGACAATTCTGCCGGGAGGGGGACAGGCGCGCAATCCAGCAGAGCTTTTATCCAGTCAGGCGATGAAGGAGTTGCTTGAAGAGACAAAACATCGATACAGCGATCGATATGTCATCATTGATACGCCGCCTCCCCAGTTGACTGCTGAAACTACTGCTCTGGCCAACTATATTGATGGAATCATTCTGGTGGTTCGATACGCCTCGACCCCTAAAGAATTGGTCAAGGAACTTTTATTAAAGTTCGGCAAGGATAAGGTGATCGGGGTTGTGATGAATGGCTATCGGGTACCAACGACCGAGCGTTATGGTTACGGGAAATATAAAAAATATAAAAAGTACTGAATGTATTTTAGTTCTTGATATGGTTTGCCATGCTGAGACTTTTTAAACAATATTATCCTGTTCGGAATGCGCTTTTTGTGGTTGGTGAAGGGCTGTTTATATTTATTTCCGTCATTCTTGCAAGTTGGTTGCTGATCGGCCCTAATTTTGTTCTGGAAGAACAAACGCTGATTCTTAAAACATTCTTGATTGCCTCAATCTGTCAATTGTGCCTGTACTATAATGATCTTTACGATTTGAAAGTTACCGACAGCTACCAGGAATTGATCATTCGCCTATTGCAGGCACTGGGCACCTCGCGATTTTGCTTGCCATTGTGTATTTTATTTTTCCTGTTTGCATCATTGGCAGAGGCGTTTTTTTTGTCAGTATCTGTTTTATTGTGGCATTTATCGTCTTGTGGCGTATGGGGTATACGCATGTTCTTAATCATGGTTTTTTTAATAAAAAGATTATTTTGCTGGGGTCAGGTGCGTTAGCTCAGAATATTATCAAAGAAATCAATGAGAACAAAGACTGCGGATATCAAGTCGCAGCTATTGTGGATAGCGTTAAGGATGGTAAAACGTTTCCGCTGATGGCGCTTTCCACCTTATGCCTGAGAGGCTATGAGGAATTATGCAGCCATGCAAAAGAAATGAATATCGACAAAATCGTGGTTGCCATTGAAGAACGCAGAGCCGGGTTCCCCACCAAACAACTTTTGCAATGCCGCGTTGATGGGATTGATGTGATTGAAGGGACCAGCTTTTATGAAATGCTTACCGGGAAGCTGATTGTTGAGAAGATCAATCCCAGTTGGTTGATTTTTTCTGATGGATTTCGAAAGTCATGGATTCGGAAGACAGTCAAACGAACCGGGGATCTCCTCCTTTCCACCGTCATGCTGTTTTTTTTGAGTCCGATTTTACTACTTGTTGCCATTTTGATAAAGATGGATTCCAAAGGTCCGATTTTCTTTTCTCAAGAACGTGTCGGAGAAGATCGTAAACCTTATATGGTGCATAAATTTCGCTCGATGGTTCAAGATGCGGAAAAGAAAAGTGGGCCGGTGTGGGCACAATCCAATGACAGCCGGGTTACGCGGGTGGGGAAGTTCATCCGGAAATGGCGAATTGATGAGTTCCCCCAATTGCTTAATGTCATTAAGGGTGAAATGAGTTTCGTCGGCCCCAGACCGGAAAGAGACTTCTTCGTCAAGGAACTAGAGACAGCTATTCCCTATTATGGTGAGCGCTTTTCGGTAAAACCCGGTGTAACCGGCTGGGCACAGGTCAGCTATCCTTATGGTGCCTCGGTGGAAGATGCCAAAGAGAAGTTGAACTATGATCTCTTCTATATCAAGAATATGACCATATTCATGGATCTGATGGTGATCATGCGCACGGTGAAGACGGTTCTGTTCGGCGAAGGTGCGCGTTGATGGAAATGTATGGTTCGGCTCGGCTGACTTGGCGGTAAGTTTTTTAGTAAAGATTAAATTTATAATGTATTAAGGTTGTTGCATTGTATTTTGATGTTAACCACCAAGCGGAGCTATTTGGATCGCGCAAGATAGGAACGGATTCATGCATCTTGATTACAATACGGCACTAGTTACCGGCGCTGCCGGTTTTATCGGCTTTCACCTCTCCAAACGACTGCTGGCCGATGGATACCAGGTCGTCGGCGTAGACAATTTGAACGACTATTATGATCCGTCGATCAAACAGGCCAGGCTCGACATCCTGAAGGCTGACTCCCGGTTTACCTTCATGCGGACCGATTTGGCCGACAAGGCCGGGCTTGAAAAGATATTTCAGGACACCGCCATCGACGTGGTGGTCAACCTGGCGGCCCAGGCAGGTGTGCGATATTCGCTGACCAATCCCCAGGCTTACGTCGAATCGAACCTTGTAGGATTCGTCAATATTCTCGAATGCTGCCGGCACAATGCCATAAAACATCTTGTATTCGCTTCCTCCAGTTCTGTTTATGGCGCTAATACTAACATGCCTTTTTCCGTTCACCATAACGTGGACCATCCAGTCTCACTTTACGCCGCTTCCAAGAAATCAAACGAACTGATGGCTCACACGTATAGCCACTTATTTCAACTGCCCTGTACAGGATTGCGCTTTTTCACGGTTTATGGCCCTTGGGGAAGACCAGACATGGCGCTTTTTCTTTTTACCAAAGCGATTCTGGAAGATAAGCCGATTGCGGTCTTCAACCACGGTAAAATGAAGCGTGATTTTACCTATATTGATGATATTGTTGAAGGTGTGGTACGAGTGATGAAAAGCATTCCGGATCCCAATCCCAAATGGTCCGGAGACGCACCCGACCCTGGGACATCTTACGCCAGATATAAAATTTATAATATCGGCAATAATCAACCCGTTGAACTGATGGATTTTATCACTGCCATTGAGAATGCCATCGGCAAAAAAGCGATCAAGAACTTCATGGATCTACAACCCGGCGACGTACCGGCCACTTACGCCGATGTGGATGACCTGATCAACGATGTTGGATTCAAACCGGCAACAACGATAGAAGAGGGTATCGGGAAGTTTGTGGAATGGTATAAGGAATATTACGGAATATAGGAGACAGAAGCCAGGAGTCAGAAGCCAGAATGAGAAGCAAAACAGCAAAGCGTTTCGAAGAGTTGATCGTATGGCAGAAAGCACATCAATTCGTTTTGTCTGTATACCAATACACAAGTAAGAAGAAGTCAGCAAACTGCTCCAAGCCTATATGAACAAGATTCTGGCTTCTGACTCCTGACTTCTGAATTCTCTTAAAGGAGCCCAATATGCGTACACTGCTAAAAATAATATTTATAATTGCCATATATATTACTTTGCTCCCCCTCACTTCTTTCGCCCAATCTCCCAATGATTCCTACATCATTGGCAACGGCGACATCCTTGAAATCGTTACCTGGAAGGAACCCGATTTTTCGAGAGAAGAGATCATTGTGCGGCTAGACGGTAAAATCTCCTTTCCGCTACTTGATGATGTGGTTGCATCTGGAAAAACGCCAACGCAACTAAAACTTGATATTCAAAAGGGACTAAAGGCTTATGTATCCGAGCCCCATGTTACCGTTACCGTTCGTAGTGCGGCCAGTAAGCGGTTTTACATTTTGGGTGAAGTGGCCAATACCGGTGAATATCCACTTACCAAAAAACTGACCGTTCTGCAGGCATTTGCGCTGGCCGGCGGGTTTACCGAATGGGCATCCAAGAAAGAGATTATCCTGTTTCGCCGTCATCAGGGTCAGGAAACGGTCATTCGTATCGACTATAAGGATATTTTGAAAGGAAAGAATTCTGACCAGAACGTCGAAATTCAGGCCGATGATACGATCGTCGTACCATGAAAAAAGGAAAGGCTGTGATGAGAAAGACGATGAACTGGTTGGTGGTCGGTTTTCTGATTGTCGCACCGCAAATGGCGAGTGCCGAGATCAACATCATACCGCACCTGAGTACCGGCGTCGAGCATACGGACAACCTCTATCTGGACCCGGATAACGAAGTGTCTGACACGATCACCACCATCTCGCCCGGTGTTACAGTTGAACTCTCGGGTCGCACAGCGGCACTGGCGGTCAGCTACGATCCTTCCTATACCATGTATGACAAACGCAAAGACAGCGATTATTGGGCACATGCGGCGGGTATGACAGGGTGGTGGCAGTCCACCCGGCATCTCCGCTGGGAGGCCAGCCACAATTATCTGCGAACCGAGGATCCGGTATCTGAGGAGGATCTGACTATCCGACGTAGTCGCTCTCTGCACACGCGCAACACCACCGGCGTCAGAATGGACTACCAGTTCGGGGCGGATAATACGCTTTACGCCGATGGTTCTTACAGTTCCCTGAACAACGACGACCCGGCGAGTGTGGACAGTAAAGAGTACGGTGGTGGTGCCGGTGTAACGTACTGGTTCGATGTCCGTTGGGGCATGGATGTCGGCGCCGAATACACCGAAGCGACTTATGAAGACGGACTCGACGACTACCATGAAATCCTGGGGCGTGTCCGCGGCAACCATCGCTTTAATTCTCATTTCACCGGCTTTATTGAATACCAGTACACCCTGCATGAGGCCAAAGAAGAAACTGCCGTGGATTATACCATTCAGGATGGTGCTGTCGGATTCGATTATGCTATTGGACCCACCATGGATCTATCGGTCGGTTTTCACTATACTTATTTAAACGTGGACGGTGGTGACAATAAATCGTTTACACCGGTAAACGTCAGTTTGACGAAGCAATTCCAACGCGGTTCCATCAGCCTGACGGGTGAAGGCGGGTATGACTACACCACCTTAACCGCAGAAAACCTCGGTACGTACGAATACTATGATGTAGGGTTAAGCGGAGATTATGCGTTTACCCGCAGACTGTCTGGAGATATTCGAGGGACATACGGCTATCGCAACTACCTTGATACGGAGCCAAGCCGGAAGGAGGATATCTATCGTGCCGACTGCGGCCTTTCCTACCAGTTATGGCAGTGGCTCTCCATGCGTGCCGGATATACCTATAATACTGTCAATTCAGATATCGATACCGACGATTATGTGGAGAATCGCTTTTCTCTGATGTTGACTCTCTCGCCTCCGCAGCCTTACCGATTCTAATGACAACCAATAAAAAAATTCTCATCACGATCGATGTCGAAGACTGGTTTCAGGTAGAGAATTTCAAGTCATCGATTTCATACGATTCCTGGCACCGACAGGAACTGCGGGTAGAGCGCAATACCCACAGATTGCTGGATCTGTTTGATGAAATGGGGAGGACTCCCCAATCGACAACTCAATACAACCAACTGAAACAACAAACCTATTCAGCCAACAAACCTGCAATCCGCGCTACCTTTTTCGTGCTCGGCTGGATTGCCCGCAAATGTCCTGATTTGGTTCGTGAAATTCATCGCCGTGGTCATGAGATCGCCTCTCATGGTGTTGACCATCATTTGTGTAATGCCCAGTCCGTATCCGATCTTCGGAAGGATCTCAATGACAGCAAGAAGTTGCTCGAAGATATCACCGGGGATGAGGTATATGGTTACCGTGCACCTAGCTTTTCGGTGAATGATGGTGTTTTGAAAATCATCCAGGATGCCGGATACCGTTACGACGCCAGTTATAATTCATTCGACCGGCATGGCCGATATGGCAAGCTGAACATCAGTGCGTTTAAACAGAGCGGTATTGCTTACCAGGTGTCAGACCATTTTCATGAAATTCCGGTAAGCAACCTTGACTTCGATTTCAAAATTCAAAATTCAAAATTAAACATTCAAAATTTCTCTCTTCCCTGGGGCGGCGGCGGATATTTTCGTTTGATTCCCTATGCCATTTTCAGACAGGGCGTCCAACGTATCCTATCAAGTGCCGATGCCTACAGCTTCTACCTCCATCCCTGGGAAGTCGATCCTGAACAGCCGAAGGTGAAGGAAGCCCCGGCCGCTTTCAAATTCCGGCATTACATCAATCTTGCGTCAACAATGAAGAAAATAAGGCGCCTACTGAAAGATTTTAAGGATTGCCGGTTTGTGACATGCAGGGCGTACATAGATACTATCCAACGATAGATTGTAGGCCATCGTAGAAGACTTGGAATAACGCCCACTCAAATTGCAAAACCAATATCGCCAAGGAAAAACAATATGAACGTCTGTATCATCGGCACCGGCTATGTCGGACTTGTCGCTGCTGCCTGCCTTGCTGAAATGGGTAATGATGTGACTTGTGTTGATGTGAACGAGGATATTATCGGCCAGTTGAACGCAGGAAAAATACATATCTTCGAACCCGGGCTGGAGTCTCTTGTCTCCCGAAATGCAGCTGAAGGCCGGCTTACTTTCAGCACAGATTTGACAGAAGGGATGCAGGACGCCCTTTTCGTGTTCAGCTGTGTGGGGACGCCGTCCAAACCAGACGGTTCCTGTGACCTTTCCTATGTGGATACCGTTGCCGAGCAGATCGGGCAGCACATTTCCGACTATAAAATCATCATCAATAAATCCACTGTCCCCGTGGGAACGGCTGACCGCGTCAAAGGGATCATCCAGAAACAGCTCGATCAACGTAATGTATCCGTCGAATTCGACGTCGTGTCGAATCCGGAATTTCTCAAGGAGGGGGATGCGGTCAACGACTTCTTAAAACCGGACCGGGTGATCGTGGGAACGGACAACGTCCGGACAGCCAAACTTCTCGAAACCCTTTATGCGCCTTTTGCCCGCAGCCGTGACAAAATGATCGTTATGGGCGTACGCAGCGCGGAGATGACCAAATACGCCGCCAACTGCATGCTGGCGACCAAAATTTCCTTTATGAACGAGGTCGCCAACCTGTGCGAGACCGTCGGTGCTGATGTCAAGGAGGTCAGGGCTGGCATCGGGTCCGATCGCAGAATCGGATATCATTTTATTTACCCGGGGGTCGGCTATGGCGGCTCATGCTTTCCCAAAGATGTTCGCGCCTGATCAACACGGCTAAGGAATATGGTTGCCTGACCAGCCTGGTGGATGCCGTGGATACGGTCAACAACCGTCAGAAACGAAAACTGGCTGACAAAATCATCGATTTCTTCGCACCCCAAGGTGGCGTCAGCGGTAAAACCCTGGCCATGTGGGGGCTCTCCTTCAAAGCCAACACGGACGATATGCGCGAATCCGCCGCCCTGGACATCATCAATGTGCTGACCGATGCCGGCATGATTGTTCGGGCTTACGATCCGGTGGCCGGCGAAAATGGCAGGAAGATTCTGGCCGGAAACGCTAATGTCAGTATTATGGACAACCAGTACGATCCTGTTGATGGTGCCGATGCGCTGGCTGTGGTCACCGACTGGAACCAGTTTCGCAACCCGGATTTCAACCGTATACAAAAAATGCTGGTTAACCCGGTGATATTCGACGGCCGAAATCTCTTTTCGCGAAACTTTATGAAGGATCAGGGATTTACTTACATCAGCGTCGGACGTCAGCCGGTGATTGCTGAGAACTGAACTTTTCACCGCAGAGTCGCAGAGTTCGCGGAGAGATGTTTTAAGGCTTCGCCCACAGAATTTCAGAGCCACCGACCCACACAAACACAGACAAGAAATGTATATATTTCACCGTTGCAGGCGGGTAAAAAACATATCAGTGCATGTCCGTGGCTAATCCACCTCTCTGCGAACTTTGCGTCTCGAACGAAGTGGGCGGTGAAATAACCATACAAAAATGAAGTGAGGAAAACATCGTGGTTTTTTCAAAAGACATCCTGACCATCGATACCGGGAAAGAAGCCGACAAAATATGCAATCAGATTCGCTCCCTTCTGACGCGGAAACTGAAACGCCGAGGCTTGGTCGTTGCCCTTTCCGGCGGAATCGACAGCAGTGTATCCGTGGGACTGGCAGCAAAGGCGCTGGGGCCAGAACGGGTGGTTGCCCTGCTGATGCCCGAACGGCATTCATCGGACGACACGCTCGACCTGAGCAAGTCGGTTGCCGACACTTTCGGCGTCAAATGGTACCATGAAGATATCTCGGGCGTGTTGGCGGCAGTCGGCTTTTACCGGCGTTACGACGATGCTGTGCGCAAAGCCATCCCTGAATATGGTGACGGTTGGAAATCTAAAATCGTTATCCCCAACGTGATCGAATCCAAAGGCTTCAATCTTTTCTCCATCGTCGCCCAAAAACCGGATGGATCTCAGATTCAGAAGCGATTACCGCTTGAGGCTTACCTTGAAATTGTCGCGGCCACCAACTTCAAACAGCGCACCCGCAAGATGTTTGAGTACTATTATGCGGACCGCTTCAACTATGCGGTGGTGGGAACACCCAACCGATTGGAATATGATCAGGGGTTTTTCGTCAAGCTGGGAGACGGGGCTGCAGACATCAAGCCCATCGCTCATCTTTACAAAAGCCAAGTTTACCAAATGGCGGCCTTTCTCGGCGTTCCCGAAAGAATTCGCAAACGTCCGCCAACCACCGATACCTACTCGATGCCCCAGGGCCAGGACGAATTCTATTTTTCCCTGCCCTACGATCGCATGGATCTTTGCCTTTACGGCAAGAACAACGGCTACACGCCCGATGATATTGCCGACACCCTGGGGCTCACTGCCGAGCAGGTGCAACGGGTCTACGACGACATCGATACCAAACGGGCCACCACCCGTTATTTGCACA
>NZ_BBCC01000078.1 GCF_001311845.1 Desulfosarcina cetonica JCM 12296
CCAGGTCGACGGCGGCGGCCAGCCCCTTGGCATGCAGGGCCGTGCCTTCGGTGGGCGCGAGAATCCGGCGGCATTGGAAGGGCTGCTGATGATCACCCGCCTTGGGTTGGATCAGCAGCACGGGAATGGTACCGGATGCCGCCACCTGGTGGGCGATGCGGCCAAAGAGCATTCGCCGCAACCCGCCATGCCCATGAGAGCACATGACCACCAGGTCCGGGGCGATTTCGTCTTCATGGAGCACGATACCATCGGCCACGTCTTTCATGGGCGCCGCATGCACGTGCCGGTCGACCTTGACCCCGGCGGGAAAATGCCGCGCGCCGATCTCCCGCAGATAGGCGTCGGCCTCCTCGATTTGGGTGAGATGACGCTCGCCATGGATCGATGAAGGCGCACCGGCTTCGATGATGTGAATCAGCGTGATCCGGGCGTTTAGCTGGGCCGCCAGGAAAACCGCCGGCGGCAGGGCCGCCTCGGCCAGGGCGGAACCGTCCAGGGGCACAAGGATGTGGGTAAACATAGCCTAACCTCCCAGGAAGGTCTGAACCAAGAGGTAAATGTTGAGCAGGATAATCAACCCGGCCACCGCCCCGGCGGTGATCGTGGTGATGCGCCGGTTGACCAGGATGCCCATGAGATCCGCCCGACTGGAAAATTGGACCAGCGGGATCACGGCAAAGGGCAGCCCGAAACTCAGCACCACCTGGCTGATCACCAGGGTCCGGGTGGGGTCCAGGCCCATGAAGATCACCACCAGGGACGGTGCGATGGTCACCAGGCGCCGCAACCAGACGGGAATATGGCGTTCGATGAAGCCCTGCATGACCACCTGGCCGGCCATGGTGCCCACCGTGGTCGAGGAAAGACCGGCGGCCAGCAGCGATACGGCGAAAATCCAGCGCGCCGAGCTGCCCAGAAGAGGCTCCAGGGTTTTGTGGGCCGCTTCGATGGAGGCGATCTCCACCATGCCGGCCCGGTGGAACGTCGCCGCCGCCATGATCAGCATGGCGGCGTTGACGAAGCCGGCCACGGCCATGGCGATGGTCACGTCGGCGAGTTCGAAGTGGAACAGGCGCCGCCGCTGAACCGGGTCATGCACCACAATGCGCCCCTGGGTCAGCGACGAGTGCAGAAAAATCACGTGCGGCATGACCGTGGCGCCCAGGATGCCGGTGGCCAGCAGAACGCTTTCCGGCCCGGCGAATCCCGGAACCACGGCATGATAGGCCACCGGCCCCCAATCCGGCTGATCCAGGATCGTCTCCACCAGGTAGCAGATGGCGATCACGCCCAGCATGGCGGTGATCAGCATTTCCAGGGAACGAAAGCCGCGATGCTGCAGCATGAGGATCATGAAGGTCACCAGGGCGGTGAGAATACCGGCCATCCACAGGGGGATGCCGAGCAGCAAGTTGAATCCCAATGCGGCGCCCAAAAATTCGGCCAGGTCGGTGGCAATGGCCACCAGCTCCATGAGCACCCACATGATCCATACCACCGGGGCGGGATAGTGCAGGCGGCACAGTTCGGCCAGGTTGTAGCCGGTGGCAATACCCAGCTTGGCCGACAAGGTCTGGATGAGCATGGCCATGAGGTTGCTGGCCACCACCACCCATAGAAGCAAATAGCCGAACTGGGCGCCGCCCTGGATGTTGGTGGCGAAGTTGCCCGGATCCACATAGGCGATGCTGGCGATGAAGGCCGGCCCCAAAAACGGCCACAAACGGGCCAATCCCCGTTTGGCTCCGGTCCCCGAAAGAGCCTGAGCGGCGGCATCGCTGATTTCCGAATTTCCCGGTTGTTCCGATTTTTCCATGATATCTCATAAAGATGGATGGCGTTCGATGGATCGTCAAGGGTCAACGGGGCGCTGTCGCCAGTTTCGCTTGGGAAACGGCAACCTGGCGCTTGTGGTCACGGGCCACCAGCAGATAGATGGCCGGCACCACGAAAAGGGTGAAAACGGTGCCCACGGCCATGCCCCCCACCAGCACCAGGCCGATGGCATTCCTGGCGGCCGCGCCCGCGCCGGTCACCAGGGTCAGCGGAAAATGGCCGGCAATGGTGGCCGCGCTGGTCATCAGAATCGGCCGCAGCCGGGTCATGGCCGCCTGGTGCACGGCCTCGCGCTTGGGATGGCCGGCGGCCTGGAGTTTGTTGGCGAACTCCACGATGAGGATCCCGTTTTTCGAAACCAGGCCCACCAGCGTGACCAGCCCCACCTGGCTGTAGATGTTCAGGGTGGTCGTCCAGCCCTGGGTCCAAAAGGGGACGTTGGGATCGGGCATTTTCAAAAAGGTGAAGATCAGGGCCCCGAACATGGCCAGCGGAACGGATCCGGCCAGGATCACGAAGGGGTCGCGGAAGCTGTTGAACTGGGCTGCGAGAACGAGAAAAATCAGCACCACCGCCAGTCCGAAGGCCTGGATGAAGGTGTTGCCCTCGCTGCGCAACTGACGCGACTCGCCGGTATAGTCCAGCACGTAACCCGTGGGCAACATGGCCCTTGCCTCGGTCTCCAGAAAACGCAGGGCCTCGTCCAGGGGACGCACCGCCACCCCGCTCAGGGTGACGGCATTGAGCTGCTGGAAACGGTTCAACGAACGTGGCACCGTGGAATTTTGAAGGGTCGCGATGGTGCTGAGCGGTATCAGCTCGTTGTCGGGGCCGGTCACATAGATGCTGCGCAACTGGTCCGGGTTGAGCCGGTCCAGACGGCTGATCTGGGGCACCACTTTATAGCTGCGCCCGGCAATGCTGAAGCGGTTGACGTAGTTACCGCCCACCATGGTGCCGATGTCACGGCCCACCTGCTGGAGATCCAAACCAAGGTCGGCGACCTTTTCGCGATCGATGACGATTTCCGACTGGGGCTGGTCGATCTTGACATCGATGAGCGGCGGGAAGGCGAACATCCCGCTTTGGATGGCCTTGAGGCGCAATTGGTTGGCGAACTGCAGGATCTCCGTGGACTCGGCCGTGGCGGCGATCACGAACTCCACGGGAAAATCGCCGCCCCCGGGCAGGGCCGACGGGGTCACGGCAAACACCTGGATGGCCGGGATGGCATTGAGTTTGGCCTGCAGGCCGGGCAGCAACGAAAAGACCGTGGCGTCACGGGATTCCCAGGGTTTGAGCACCATACCGGCGAAACCGCTGTTCGGATAGGTCACCTGGAAGGTAAAATCGGTTTCCGGGATGCTCATGTAGGCGGCGTTGACCGCCGCCGCATAACGGCTGTTCAGATCCAGGGTCGAATTGGCCGCCGCATCGATAATGCCGAAAAGGACCCCCTGGTCCTCGGCCGGGGCCAGCTCCTTGGCCGACATGCGGAACATGGGGATGGTGAGCAGGCTGATCACGATCCAGACCGCATAGACCGCCGGCCGACGATCCAGGGCACGGTCTAGCAAGCGGCCGTAGAAAGCGGTGAAGCGTTTGAAATCGCGGGCGATCTTACCGGCAAAGCCGTGCTCGGTGAACCCCGGGATGAGGAGTTTGGAGGACATCATGGGCGAAAGAGTCAGGGCGACAATGCCGGAAATGATCACCGCACCGGCCAATGTAAAGGCAAACTCGCGAAACAGCGATCCGGTCAGTCCGCCCTGCAGGCCGATGGGCGCATACACCGCCGCCAGGGTGATGGTCATGGCGATCAGCGGTCCCACCAGCTCCCGGGCGCCCAAAATGGCCGCGTCTAGGGGGGATTTCCCCTCGGCCATGTGACGCTCGACGTTTTCCACCACCACGATGGCATCATCCACCACCAGCCCCACCGAGAGCACGATGGCAAGCAAGGTCAACAGGTTGATGGTGAAGCCCAGCACCTGCATGAGAAAAACGGCGCCGATCAACGACAGGGGGATGGCCACCACCGGGACCAGCACCGCGCGCACGGACCCCAGGAACAGGAAGATGATGATCACCACGATCAGCAGGGTCTCGGAAAGGGTCTTGATCACCTCGCGGATGGCGTTGCGGATATAGTCGGTGGCATCGTAGGCCACCCTGGCCGCCAATCCCTCGGGGAGCTGGCGGTTGATGGCGGCCATTTCCGTGTGCACCCGGGCGATGACGTCCAGGGAATTGGCGTTGGGCAGGGGCCAGATCCCCATGAAGACGGCGGTCTGGCCGGAAAAGCGCACCTCCGTATCGTAATCCTCGGCCCCCAGGACCACATCGGCGATGTCTTCGATGCGGATGATCGCCCCGTCCTGCTGGCGCACCACCAGGCGTTTGAACTCTTCCACCGAGGTGAGGTCGGTGTTGGCCGTCAGGTTGACCTGGATATAGGCGCCCTTGGTACGGCCCAGGGCGGCCAGGTAATTGTTGGCGGAAAGGGCCTGGCGCACCTGGATCGGGCTGATGTTAAAGGCGGCCATGCGTTCGGGCTTGAGCCAGATGCGCATGGCGAAGGTCCGCGCCCCGAGGATATCGGCGCGCTGGATCCCCGGCAGGGCCGACAAGCGCGGCTGCACGACACGCACGAGATAATCGGTAATCTCATTCTGCTTGAGCACATCCGAGGTGAAGCTCAGATAGGCCGAGGCAAACTGGCTGTCGGCCGACTCCACGTTGATCGTGGGCACCTCGGCCTCCAACGGAAGGTCACCGCGCGCCTGATCCACCTTGGCGCTGATCTCGGAAAGCGCTTGATGGGATCGTAGTTGAGCTTCAGCCGGGCGCTGATCGTGGACAGTCCCAGAGAGCTCTGGGACTTGAGGTAGTCGATGCCGTCAGCCGCGGCAATGGCCCGCTCCAGGGGGACGGTCACAAAGCCCCGCACCAGGTCGGCGCTGGCCCCCACGTAAACCGTGGTAATCGTCACCACCGAATTCTCGTTGCGCGGGTATTGGCGGACGTTGAGGGACTTGATGGCCTGCAGTCCGGCGATAATGATCACCAGATTGACCACCAGGGCCAACACGGGTCGGCGGATGAAAGGATCGGTCAGTTTCATGGCCCTACCCCTCCTCCGGTTTCGGGGTCAGCGTGAAGTCCGGTGCCAGGCTGTTGTCGACGACCACCGGCTGGCCGTTGCGCAACTTGAAAGCACCGGTGCTGACCACCACCTCGCCCGCCTTCAGTCCGGAAGCGATGGCGATGAAATCGCCGCGTTTCTCCCCCAGCCGGATAAATTGCTGGCGCACCACGCTGCCCTTACCGGCTTTCCCATCCGCCGGCGCGGGTTCCACCACGAACACCGAATCGCTGTACGGCGCGTAAAGCACGGCCGTGGCCGGAATGGCGAGCACCTCCCGGATGGTGGGCAGCGCCACAGCGACCCTAACGAACATCCCTGGACGAAGATGTTCCTCGGGATTGACCATCGTGGCCTGCACGCGGATATTGCGCGTGGCACGGTCCACCACCGGGTTGATGGCGGTAATACGTCCCGCGACGGTTTCACCGGGCAGGGCATCGGTGGTCACATTCACCGTCAGCCCGCGCTTGATCAGGGCCAGTTCCTGCTGGGGCAGTTGGAAATTGACGAAAATCGGATCCATGGACTGCAACACGACGATGGGATCACCTTCGCTCAGGTTCTGACCCAGGTTGACCTGACGCAGCCCCAGCCGGCCGGCGAAGGTGCCCGGATGGTCTTCTTGGCGATCGTCGCCCGGATGGTGTCCACCTGGGCGGCGGCCTGTTTGAAAGCGGCCTCGACAGTGTCGAAATTGGCCCGGGTGATCACGTTTTCGGGCAGCAGTTCCCTGGCCCGCTTCAGGTTGAGCCGGGCCAGTTCCATGGAGGCCTGGGCCGAGCGCATTTGGGCCGTTTCGGTGGAAACATCCTGCTGAACCAAAAGGTCGCCCCTGGCCACAGCGCGGCCCGCCTCGAATTCGATGCGCGTCACCTTGCCGGAAATTTCCGCGGTAACCGTCACGCCCTGAACCGCTTCCAGGGAACCCACGGCCGTCAGCGCCATCGACCAGCGGGCCGAATTAACGGCGGCCGTGGTCACCGGCGTCGGTGGGGGGGCCATCTGCTCTCCCTGGGCGATCATGCTTTTGATCTGCAGCCCTTTTATCCCTCCGAGCAGGATCACCAGGACAACCAATCCGATCAGGGAGAAGAAAATTGTTTTTTTCATTGGTTTAGGTGTCCTCATTGCGTAGGTTTGGGATATGCGCACGGCATTACCGTCTTCGGTAGCGCGAAAATGTCAGATTTGTGTTACAGACCATTAAAAATGATTCCGCTGGTGCGCTTCGTCAATGGCCTCCAGACGCTTTCCTGGCCAACCGCCATCAATCGGTATCGTGAATTCAATACGCCGGCGCAACGAAGACGCCCTTCGGGTGGAAATCAGGGGACCGTCAGCGGGAAAGCTGGAAGGAGGTGGAAAGCAGATCGTTGTGGCGCACCACGCCCACCAGTTTCCTGGGGTTGTTTTGTTCCACCACCAACAGGTAGACATCATTGGGATGCGCCTTGAGCGCGGCCATGGCCTTATCCAGCGTGTCTTCCGGGTTGAGCCTGAGATCGCCGTCCGTGGCGATATCCGCGGCCACGACGAGATGATGCAAGGTTGGATCGAAAAGCGTGTTGGCGATGTCGGCGTATTTGATCACGCCGATCAGTTCATCCCGGTCGTCAACCACGGGCAACCGATCATATCGCGAATGGCCCAGCATTTTCAGGACCTCTCCGAAAGGGGTGCGGTTGGAAAGCACCTCCACGTTGCGGCGCATGATGTGACCGACCCGGACCGTTTCGGGATGGATCGCTTTTTGGGCATGGGCCATTCCAAGCGCGCGGGTAAAATGGCTGATCACCTGCTGCAGCCCCTCGCCATACCCGACCGGACTGCGCTGGGAAAGAAGGTTGAAAACCGTCACCTCGCCGGCATTGACCAGCGCGATGCGCGTCAACAGCGGCCCCACACCCTCGAACACGACCACCGATGCCAGAATGACCGTCTGTATGGCGCCGCCCGCTTCCGGCCATTGCCGGACCAGGGTTTCGGCCAGACCGATGGCCAGGCCGGCCTGGGCGAGCATGGCCGGCCCCAACCAGGTCCGGATGGTCCGGGAAAGACCGGCCACGCGGGCACCGATTCGGCAGCCGACATATTTGCCAATCCAGCGCATGAGAATATAGACCACCCCCACCCAGCCCATATGGCCAAGGGCGTCGATATGCAGGGTCGCGCCGGCCATGATGAAAAAGAGCACATACAGCGGATAGTCAATGGCGTTGAGGTCCTTCAGGATCCGGTTTTCAAAGGGTGAGGCGTTCACCGCCACCCCTCCCGCCACCAGGATCGCGAAAATGGCTGAAATATCCAGGTAGATGGACATTCCCGTGGTGACTGCCACCGATGCCAGGCCCAGAATCTGACGTTCCACCGGTTGGGAGAGACGCTGGTCCATCACCGCGATGGCCATGCCGATGAATCCGCCCAGCACCAAGGGTGCGAAAAATTGGACGGCCAGCGCCGAAAGTGACGATACGGTCGACAGGCCGAAATGGGTCAGCACGATGAAAAAATGATCGCCACCAGATTATTGGCGCCGATGAGCGGCAAAATGGTATCGGTGAGCTGGCCTTCGGACTGGTACTCGCGCATGACCATCTGGGTTGCCGCCGGGGCGGTGGTGATGGACATCAGCGCCAAGAATCCGGCCGCCAGCAGCGACATGCCCATCAAGGCCACCCCCGTCATGACAAGAATCGCGGTAAGCCCGATCTCCACCACGCTGATGGTAAACCGTCTGAGCCCCAATCGACGGATGGTGCCGAAACTGAAACTGCCGCCGATGCTGAAAACGATCAGTCCGAGAATGACATCGTGCAGGGGAACCAGGTGCTGCAGCTGCGCGCTGGATAAGAGGGCGGGCAGCCCCAGCCGCCCCAGTGAAGGTCCGGCGGCGACCCCCACGAGCAGATAAGCCGTCACCCGTGGCAGTCCGAAGGCGGCACTCAGCCGACCGGCGCCAAGGGCAAACCAGTAGGCGATGCCCAGGCTGAGAAGCAAGGGTAGCATGGTCGATCCGTATCCACCCGCGCTGACCCGCCGAGCCCCCAGGGGTCCCGTGTCGCGGGCATGCACGGTTAAAAGGTCATGGAGAAGACAAACGCATGTTGCGTTCGGCGCCGTTCACAATGACACGGCCAGGAAAGAATGGCTGACCATGCATCAACATGGATCACCCTGTCAACCCGCAAGGAAGAAGGCCAGCCTGAGCACCGATTTCAGAGGCTGTTTGAAAAGCCCGTCTAAGTGCCACTATCAAGGGTTGATGGACTCGTATAAAGTCGCATTTCCGACGGATTCGTAAAAAGCCCGAGATCAAGGCTTGCGAATCCCGAGGAATGAGGCGTACTTAGCGTACTCCGCAGTGACGAGGGATGAAGCGTAACGCCGATATTGGGCTTTTTACGAATCCGTCAAGGGTTGAGAAATTCAGCGGTGGTGCAGGCGGAAAAATCCGGCACCCGGTCGATGATCCCCTGGTCTTTGAGAAACCGGGCGGTCTGCTCAAGACTGGCGCGGATCTCCCCGTCCATCCGCATGCGGTACGCATGGCGCCCCATGGCCGCCCGGGTGGTGATCGGGTTCAGGCCCGTTTCCCCGGCCATCATGGCAACCGTGGCTTCGGGATGGGCGGCCACCTCGCCTTCGGCACGCCGCAGGGCCAGCAGGAAGTGCCTAAGCGTCCCGGAATCGTCGGAAAACCGCCTCCGGTCAGCCAGAATCAGAATCGGATAGAGGTTGCCCAGCCCGCCGAGGGTGGTCAATTCACGGGCGCCTTTCTGCTCGGCCGACGATGGCGTGGGCTCACTGGCGGCAAAGGCGTCGATGGAACCGGCCAGGAGAGCATCGGTCATGATGGACGGATTAAGATCGATCATCTGAAGCGCATCCGCGGATAGATGCGCCTTCTCCAGGGCGGATAGCAGACCGCCATAGGTGGACGTGCCTTTCTTGACCCCGATGCGCATGCCCTTCAAATCTTCGATCCGCTGCAGCCCGGAATCGGCGCGCACCATGATGCGGTGTCGATGCTCGCCCGTGGCATGGCTGGCAATGATCACAAAACGCGGCGATCGCACCACCATGATGATGGCGGCAGTATCGCCCATGGCGGCGACATCGGCCGCACCGGAAAAAAGGGCTTCAGCGCAAGCCGGTCCACTGCTGAACCGCAGGGAGGTCAAGTCCAGCTGTGCTTGGCGGAAAAAATCCTTTTTCACCGCCAAGATGGGCATGACGCTGCCGATGCGGTCCTGGTAGGCAAAACGCAGCGGTCTCCCGCCGGTCAACCCTGTGGTCGGCGACCCACTGATTATCAAAAAACTGCAACAGACGATGAGAACCCATCGCCGAAATGTGCGCATTGCGGCTTCCTTTCTTTGAAATTACATAGCCCTTGGGGAGATGAGCGGCTGAATGCAACACGGCTGGGTCGCCAGCACGGCCCGCAGCCGCGCTTTCATGGCCAGCAAGCCGTCATCCGTGCGGCTTCTGGGCCGCGTCAAAGGAACCGCCATATCGGCAAAGATTCCACCTTCGACCGTCGACCCCATGACCACGACCCGGTCGGCCAGGTAGGCGGCCTCTTCCACGCTATGGGTGACGTAAATCACCGTGCGCCGATTGGTCACCCAGAGCCGCAGCAATTCATCCTGCAGGCGTTCGCGGGAATTGGCGTCCAGGGCGCTGAAAGGCTCGTCCATCAGCAACACCCGCGGTTCCAGGGCCAAGACGCGGGCGATGGCCACCCGCTGGCGCATGCCGCCGGACAGGGCAACGGGAAGTTTATGGGCATGGGCGCCGAGCCCCAGGCTTTCCAGGTAAGCAAAGGCGGTTTGCTTCAGCTGTGATCCCTTGAGCCCTTTGCGTTTCAGGCCGAATTCGACGTTCTTCAAAACCGACAGCCAGGGGAAAAGGGCCGCCTCCTGAAACACCACGCCGCGCTCCGGGCCGGGAGCCACAACCACCGCATCGTCAAACAGCACGCGGCCACGGGAAGGAAAAAGAAATCCGGCGGCCAGATTCAACAAAGTGGTTTTGCCACATCCGCTGGGCCCCAGAACACAGACGAACTCGCCTTCCCCAACGGTCAGGTCGACCTTGTCTAAAACCGTCACCGGTGCAGTACCGTTAGCGGCAAAGGCGAAGCTGACGTTCTCGAAACGAATCATCGGGGGCCCTCTTCCAGGATCCAGCGGGAACGCGTCCGTCGTTCCAATGGCCCCAGCAATCCCCGCTCCACCAAAAGCCCGATGGCGCAGATCACGGCAATGCAGGCAAAGGAAGCCGGGTAATCCAGCGTCCAGCGGGCCTGGATGATCGCATAGCCCAGGCCGCTGCCGGTGCCGACCACCATTTCGGCGGCCACCAGCACGCGCCAGCCGGTACCCAGGCCGATGCGCAGGCCGCTGATCAGGGACGGCAGGGCGGCCGGGATCAACACATGAAAAAAGAGAATATGGCGGCGAGCGCCCATCATGCGCGCGGCGCGTACCAACTGGATGTCCACGGTCTTGATGCCGGAGAGTACATTGATGGCGACCGGCGCGACAGCCGCGATGGCGATCATGAACACCGTGGCCGTCTCGCCGATTCCGAACAGCAGGATCGCCACCGGAATCCAGGCCAGCCCCGGAACCAGCAGCAATAGCTGCGGAATCCCGGCCGTGGCCTTTTCAACCCCCCGCAGGCGGCCGGCCAGCAGGCCGTAACCGATCCCCAAGGTTGCGGCGATGGAAAACCCCATGATCCAGCGACGCAGGCTGTTGAGGATATGCACCCCCAGCGGATGGCCGGAAAGCGTATCCCCGCCAACCAACGCCCCCAGGCGGACAAAGGTCGTCCAGGGGGTGGGAAAGGCAACTCCGCGCAGCGCCAACACCCATCGGGCGGCCAGTTCCCAAATCGTCAGGACGATCAGCAAAGGCAAGACGGATGGTTTCCAGTACGCGATGAAACGTTGGACCGGGCGAAGGAAAATCATCGGCCGGAAGCTCAATTTCCGTTCCGTTCGGTACTGGCGATGGATCCGGTCGCCCACTGCGGATCCGGAGCAAGATCGCGGGCCAATTCCAGAAAATGATCGATCCGATTCCGCTGCTCGGCCAGGGTCTGCATCCAGCGAAGGAGGCAGGCTGTTCCGGATTCTGTCAAGGCGTATTTGCGCCGGGCCGGCCCTTTGGTCCTCAGATCCCACTCGGACACCAGCATGCCGCGCTCTTCCAACAGGTTCAGATGCCGGTAAAGGCCGGCCATGTTGAGGCTACCGCCCATGGGTCCCACACGACTGCCAATGATTCGGGTCAGCCGGTAGCCATGCAGCGGTCCCTGTTGATAAAGCGTCAACAGGATCCACGGTGCGGCCAGGTTGCTCATATGCTTACCGCTGCACGGACAATCCGCCAGGATATTGGCCATATCTCCCCCCTATCTACTCGCCAAGGCAAAATAGTCTACTTTGTATAATAGTTGATCCAGATGGCGTCAAGGCCGGAGAGAGATCACGCCAGGGGGATACGCTGGCCGGTGGGTTTATGGATGGGACAGCCGGAGCGGCTCGTTCCATTCGATGCTGTTTTTTTTCAGGATCCGGGCGTAGGTACCATCGGCGTGCATGTCATCGAGATGGTGTTGCCAACGATGGACAGTCTCATCGGGGATGCCCAGTGAAGCACCGATATACATTTGCACATTCACGTCATTGACGGCGATGCGGATCTTTCTTTCATCAAGCCCCGTTATACGGATGGTGTGTTTCATGATCAGCCAGGATGAATACCAGGCGTCGATGCGTTGCCCCATGATCAGCTTTTTGGCGTTGAGCGTTTCTGCGGAAACGGGTTGGATATGGGGAAATTCCAGCGCCCTCAACCGTGCCTCGGTGGGCGTGCTGCGAACGACGCCAATCCGCAGGGTACGGACATCGGCCATGGCTTGGTAAATTTTCGTGTCGGATGCCGGAACGGAAACCACAAAGCGATCATCCAGAATCGGACCGATCCATTTGTAGTGCTTCTCCCGGTACGGCCTGCGGGTGAAGGGGAACAGCATCTTTTGTTGTTCGCCGGCATGTTTCAATACGCGTTCCCAGGGCCGGACGACGATCTTGCCGGGATAACCGGTCCGATGGATCAGTTCGGAAACGATATCCACGGCCACACCGGTCAGTTGGCCTTTGTGCAGATAGGAATAGGGCGGGAACTGGTCGGTAACGACCAGAAAAGAGCTATTGCCCTGAGCAAAACCCAGGCCGGCGTACAAAAGCCCCCACACCACCAACAGCAGGGTCTTGACCGTCAAATTCATGGGTTGTTTCATGTTCTCCGGCGCGAAGGCTACCCCCGCGGAAAGCGTTTACGGTATTCCGAGGGGCTCAGGTGCGTGTATTTGGTGAAAACCTTGCGAAAGGTACTGCTGTCCTCATATCCCACGCGATACGTGATCTCCTCAAAGGAACGCACACCGCTTTCCAGGAATTGCTTGGCTGCCTTGATGCGCATGCACTGCTGGTAGGAAAGCGGCGTTTTGCCGGTGGCCGCCTTGAAGCGGCGCTCCAGGGTTCGGCGGCTCATGTGGCTTTTATCGGCCAGTTCGTCGTAATTGAAATTGCGGTTGAAATTCGCCTCAATCCATTCCTGCACGGACAGGATCTGGTTGTCCTGGTGATCCCGGCGGCACCCGACAGCGGCATCGGGTGCATCCATGCTGGGCATGCTGCCGGCGGCGATGACCCGACGGGACTGAAGGGCCACCTCCCGGCCACAGTACTTCTCCACCAGATAAAGGGAGATGTCAATGCTGGCGTTGTAGCCCCCCGAACTGAGCAGGTCCTCCTCATCGATGATCGGCCGGTCGATCCGCAGTCCGACCTGCGGGTAGCGCTGGCGGAAGGCATCGGCAAAAGCCCAATGGGTGGTGGCCGTTTTCCCGTCCAGCAGGCCGGTTTCCGCCAGCAGGAAAGACCCCGTGCAGATCGAGGCGATACGCGCCCCCCGGAGATAATGCCCCTTCAGCCAATCGACGGCGTCGGCCTGAAAGTGCAGGGCCTTTTCGACGTTGGCAACGGACGAGACCACGATCAGGTCGGTGGCCGACACGTCATGGATGGATCCGTCGGCCGCCATGCGCACCCCGTTGGAACATTTGAAGGGAGCCCCATCGGTGGTGACGACGCGCACCCGAAAGTGTGGGGTAACGGCTTTCCCCTTAAAATAATTCCACATCACACCGGCCTGATGAAAAACATCCATGGGACCGGTAACAGCCGAGGCCGAGGTATATGGCAAGGCCAATACGGTAACGGTAATCATTGGCGGACTCCATGATTGGCGTGATTCACCCGGGTATTTGTCATATATGCCACTACAAACATAACCAAGCAAGGGCTATTCTGGCAGCATCACTGGCAATATCCGATTACCGCCAGGCGAGCAGGCCGTAAAAAGGCGCCCCAACGGGGTCGATGGTAACGGCCTCAAGCCGACGGTTCACGCAAAGGAGGTACCCCCATGATGCAAGCCAACCCAAAGAAAACCTACAGCGGCTGTACCCTGTGCTACCATAGCTGCGGCATCGAGGTCGATGTGGCCGACGGTAAGGTGGTGAATGTCCAGGGCCAGTTGTCCCATCCCTTGAACCGGGGCTACCTGTGTCCCAAGGGACGGGCGACCATCGAACACATTTACCATCCCAGCCGGCTGCGCCATCCCCTGAAGAAGGATGGCACGGGCTTCAAGCAGATCTCCTGGGACCAGGCCCTGGACGAGATCGCCGAAAAACTAAGCGCGATCAAGGCCCAATACGGCCCCCAGGCCCTGGGCTTTTTCTGCGGATCGGTGGGCGTGGAAAACTTCGAGATGGTGGCCCTGACGCACCGCTTCCGGGCGGCCTACGGCTCCCCCAATTACTTCTCGGTGGAAAGTATCTGCTACCGCATGCGGATCCGCTGCCGGCAGATCACCTTCGGCAAATATCCGGTCGAGGAACTCAACTCCCGGCTCTATCTTCTCTGGGGCCACAACCCCAACGAGTCCGATTTTCCCCTGCGCCTGGCTATCACCAAGAATCTGCGCCGCGGCGCCAAGATCGTCGTGATCGACCCCAAGCGGATCAAGCTGGCCGACAAGGCCGAGATGTACCTGAAGATCCGACCCGGCACCGACGGCGCCCTGGCATTGGCGATGATGCATGTCATCATCAATGAAAACCTTTACGACAAGGCATTCATCGATCGCTGGACCCTGGGATTCGACCAGTTGGTGCCCCATGTGCAGCCCTACACGCCGGAATGGGCCGAGAAAATCACCTGGATCCCGGCGGATGACATCCGCAAGCTGGCGCGCCTGTTCGCCACCACCAAGGGGGCGGCGATCTACCAGGGCACCTGCACCCAGGATCAGCAGGCCAACGGCACCCAGACCAACCGTGCCATCGCGATCCTGCAGACCATTGTCGGCGGGATCAACGTCCCCGGCGGCTGGGTCCTCAGCCCGCGCCTGGCCCTGAAAAACATCTTCCTCTCCACCCAGGGCGGCGGTCAGCCCCTGGGCACCGACAAGTATCCCCTCTTCTACGAACTGTGGGGTCGTACCAGCCCCTACGGCATCGTCTCCATGGTACCGGAGAGCATTCCCGACAAGCTCAAGGGATTTTTCGTCCTGGGCGGCAATCCCGTGGTGACCATGCCCGACGCCAATGCCTTCAAGGCCGCTTTCAAGCGACTCCCCCTGCTGGTGGTCTACGAGCAGTTCATGACCGACACCACGGCCCTGGCCGACTACATCCTGCCGGCCACCAGCCACCTGGAGGCTGGAGCATCGCCTACAACTACAATGTCTGCCACTGCCTGCCCTATCTGATGATCCGCGAACAGGCCATCGCGCCGGTGGGCGAGTGCCGTAGTGTCCTCGATGTTTACAAGGGGCTGTGCGAGCGCATGAACATGCGCGAGGTCTTTCCCTGGCCGTCGGAAAAGGACCTGGTCGAGGACCTGCTGCAGCCCTGCGAATTGGGCTTCGACCACCTGCACGAGCGCAAGCCGGAAGGCGACTTCTATCAGGAGAAGCGCTACGGAACCACCGAGGGCATGTGGGCCACCCCTTCGGGCAAGATCGAGATCTACAGCCAGGCTCTGGCCGACGTGGGTTTCGATCCCCTGCCAACCTATCTCGAACCGGAAAAAAGCCCCCAGGGCAAGCGCTGGAAGGAGCTGGGCGAGAAGTATCCGCTGATCCTCTCCACCGGCCAGCGCGATCTGTTCTACACCGCCAGCCAGATGCACCACATCGACGGGCTGCGACGGCACCGGCCCTGGGCCGTGGCCGAGATGGCCCCCGGCACGGCTGCCCGGTACCAGATTACCGATGGCCAGGAGGTGGTTGTAGAGACCGATCGCGGTCGGGCCCGCATGCATGCCCGGGTTGACGATCGCATCGCCGAGGGGGTGATCATGGTGCCCCACGGCTGGCACGGTGATGGAAACTGCAACCTGTTGACCGACTGCCGCGCGGAAAGCCGGGAACCCATCATGGGCTACCCCACCTGGAAGTCGCAGCTTTGCACCCTTGTACCGATCGATCCGACCCCCGCCCCATAATCTCCGCGTCTCCCCCTGCAAGCGCGGGCGGATACCACCCCCGGCATCCGCCCGTCCCCCTTTCCCACAAAAATATGCGTTTTTGATCATTGACAGTCTCGGCGCGGGAGCATAGATATGGCCGCCATAAGAGGTCCATCGGCCATGCCGACGGCCATACCGACCAGCGACATTTCATTTCGGGAAAGGAAGACAAAAAATGGCAGCGCCCAGCCGAACCGATATCAGTGACGACGTGCTGATTGCCCTCAGGCGGCTGATTCGTGCCATTGATCTGCACTCCCGCTATCTCTCCAAACATTTCGGGCTCACCGGACCCCAATTGATCATCCTGCGCGACTGGTACGATCCGGTGAAATGTCTTCGGGGGAGATCGCCGTCTCGGTCAGCCTGAGCCAAGCCACCCTCACGGGCATCACCGACCGGCTCGAAAAACGGGGTCTGGTCACCAAGACCAAAAGCGCCGTCGACCGACGCCGGGTGGTCATCAGGCCCACCGACGCCTGCCGCCGGCTGCTGGAGAAGGCCCCACCGCCGATTCAGGAATCCTTCCTCGAACGCTTCGACAAGCTCAAGGACTGGGAGCAATCCATGATCCTAAGTTCCCTGCAGCGCCTGGTCCAGATGTTTGATGCCAAGCATATCGACGCGGAACCGGTGCTGACGTTCGGACCGATCATCACTGGCGGTGAGAACAGGGATCAGGTGGTATAAGGTCGCCGGTTTCAGAATGGATGCCGGTGCATCACCGGATCGCGGCCTAAAATCTTCTTGAGATAGTCCAGGGCCAGGGCCGAGAAAAGTTCATCCCGATTCATCTGGTTGACCAGGGTCGTGGGATCCAGGGTTTCGCCAAGCTTTTTGTGCAGGTCTTTCGAAGCGGCAACCCGCTGTTCCAGAGCGTTGAAATAGTTTCGCGCGAATGCGCGCAAGGTAGGCGTCGGCAGGTTCCTGGAGCGCGCGAAAGTGGCCGACAGGCTGGCGGGATCGGGCAGGCGCGGATTCTCCAGAACTTCACGGAAGGCATGGGCCACGCGGATCAGTCCACTGTGGATGTGGTGGGATTTGACCATGTTGATCCCGCTCCAGCCGGCATTGACCCAACTGACCACACTGCAGTCGACCTCCGGTATGTGCCGGTCCTTTTGCCAATATACCGTCACGCCGAAGGAATCGTACATATAGGTTTTCACCCAACTGAGCCCCTTGATGTTAAGCCCCCGGTCCTGCGTATAAAGGTAGCTCCAGTCGTCATCCTGGCCAAGCACCCAGCCCTTGCGTCCCACCATGGAGGGCTTTTGCTGGCGATAAACGCTGATCATCAGCTGGCCCTTTTCATAAGGGGCCAGGATGATCAATTTATCGACATCATAAGTGTAGTAAGCCCCCGTGTGCTGATCCGGCGTAATCGAAAGGTGTTCCTCGCCCCGCAGCAGAAACGGCGCATCCAGGTGGACGCAGGCCTCCCGCAGGCGACGAAGCTGTTCCTCGCCGCCTTCCACCCGGTTCCACTTGGCGGTTCGCAAGGAGGATGGCCAGAAGAAAATCGAGGGAATGTTGTCATCCAGAATGTAGTCGACGATGCGATTCAGGTGGCCTTTGACCTGAAAGTGATGGAATGCCGAGGACGCACCGAAGGAATCGTCGCCATGATACAACCCGTCGGCAACCCCGGGGGATTGATGAAGCGAAGCAACGGAACAACGCTCTGGGTATCGAAAGCCGTCGCGTCACCGCCTGCCGGGACCCTGTCCAACAGATCATGCAACGCGCCGAGGGCACCTGCCGGCAGGGTCTGCCAATCCTGCGCCACGGCCGGGTTGACGCAAAAGAAGAACAGCCACACCCACCCACCGGCCGCCAGCATGCGGCAGAAGCGGGTCGCGTGGACGTGTTTGGACGACATTGCTGACAGTTCATAGAGGTCGGAAATCATATTAAGCCAATATCCATCGGAAGGTTATGATGCGTCGCCGCCCCCATGGGCTCGTCCGGCGACCGGTTGGAAAAGTCGGTTGACTTCTCTTTTTAGTGGATCGGTAACAAAAATGCCAGGAAAATTCGGGCGGAATGAAAAAACGCGCCAGCGGTCACAGGCGGGGCTTGGCAACGTGTTTGCTGATGAACCGCTTGAGCCGTCGCCTTTCATCCGGATCGTACCCCAGCCAGGCAAGGGGTTCGTCAACATCTCCGTGAAAAACCCTGGCCTGCAAGCCCTCCGAACTGACCATCAGGGAATAGATTTCGGCCACCTGGCCGAAGGTCTCGGAACCGCTCAGCACGGCCCGCCTGAAATTCCGGCCGGCAAAAAGCGCCTTGTGCGTTCCGGCGATGCGCACCAGGCCCTTGACCGTCAGGCGATCGAGATTGTGGAGATGCCTTGTGTCGACCAGTTCGCGAATAAAGGCAAACGGCTTGGTTTCCGCCTGGAAGCTCATGATGTAGATCAGCAGTTGATTGTCATCGATCATGCCGCTGCATTGGGTGAGGGCGAAATTGAACTTCGGACATAGGTATCTTGTATAAGCCATTTTTTTCCCCGATCGACATGCAGCGCAAGGGTATGCCGATGGTGAAATCAAGTCTCAAGGGCTGCATGGGGTGTTGTCGTGCTCCTTTGGTTCGCTCACAGCAGTGGATCACCGTTGCCATTGCCATTCGTGTTGAAAGTAAAACGCCCTTCGGCAAACAGTTCCAGGCAGGCCGCCACAACGTCGGCATCGTAGTGGGAGCCCTTTTTCTCGGAAAGGCGGGCCAGGGCGGCGTCGATGCCGTTGGCCGGGCGGTAGGGCCGGAACGAGCTGTTGGCCTCGGTGACATCGGCCACGGCCAGAATCTTTGCCTCGGGGAGGATCGCATCGCCGGTAAGTCCCTGGGGATAGCCGGTTCCATCCAATCGCTCGTGGTGCTGCAGAACCATTTGGGCGACCGGCCAGGGGAACGGGATGTTTTTCAGGATATCGTAGCTCACTTGGGGATGGATCTTGAGCATTTCATACTCGGCCGGCAAAAGACGGCCGGCCCGGCTGAGAATCGACACGGGAATCCGGATCTTGCCCACGTCGTGCAGCAGGCCGGCGATACCGATGCCTTCCATGGCCTCGGCGGAAACCTCCATTTTCTCGGCGATGGCACAGGCCAGCTGCGCCACGCGTTGCTGATGGCCGGCCGTGTAGGGATCGCGAATCTCCACCATCAACGCCATGGAGCGGATGCTGGCATTGAGCATGTCACGGATTTCCGCCGTCTTGTGGGCCACCTGCCGTTCCAGAATCTCGTTCTGGGTGGCCAGTTCGAGGCGCATCCGCTCCATGGAGAGGTGGGTGCGGATCCTGGCCTTGACCTCTGCCGCGTGAAAGGGTTTGGTGATGTAATCCACCGCCCCGAGTTCGAAGCCCCGGGTCTTGTCAACCGTCTCGCTCATGGCGGTGATGAAAATCACCGGGATGGCGGCGGTCAACGGATCGGCCTTGAGCCGCGAACACACGGTATAACCATCCATCTCCGGCATCATGATGTCCAGCAGGATCAGGTCGGGTTGCTGCTTGGCCACATAGTCCAATGCCTTGGGGCCATTTTTGGCGATTCCTAGACGATATTCGGCCTTCAACGTGTTCACCAGAAGATCGATATTGGTCGCATTGTCATCGACGATCAGCACCAACGGTCGGAGCGCATTCATGGGATTCCTTTGTCGCAGTTGAGTTTCCGCACGGTTTCCAGAGCCTGATCATAATCGTACCGGTCGACTTGTGCCTCCAGCGTCTTGAGTATCGACGGGTCGATCGCGTTGTACCGGGCAGCTTGCCGTTTGACGGCCGGCATGACCTTCATTATCGCCTCCGGATCGGCCCGGTCAATGCCTTCGGCAAGCTGGGTCAAAAGCGTCTTCAGGGATGGATCGCTGCACGCGGCATCCGACGGCTGCGGGACGGGACGGGCATCCGGTGCATCCAGGGATTCGATGGATGCCAGCACGCGGCTCAGCGCCGCCACCACGCTGGCAACCAGCCCATCCAACATCGCCGGCGAATGCTGTGCGTCGTTCTCCTCGCGGCAGGCGTCTTCCAGGGCAAAGGCGTGCTGGCTCAGCTCGGTGGCACCGATATTGGCGGCGCTGCCCTTGAGGCTGTGGGCCAATTGTCGCAGCGCTTGCCGGTCGCCTGCGGCCAGGGCCGCGCGCAGCCGGTTGCCGCTCTCCCGATTGTCGGATAAAAGCCGGTCAGGATCCGCAGCATCGTCTCGTTGTCGATACTGAGCGACTCCAGGGCGCTGCGCAAATGCAGCCCCGGAAGCAGTCCGGCAGGGCTGGACCGACGGCCTGGGAAGCGACGGGTTCGCGCGCCGGGCCGTTGTCCGCGGCGAGTTCCGGTTCTTCGGAAATGGCCTCGTCCGCTTCCGCTTCCGCTTCGGCCTCGGCCCACCCGGCATCGCCCCGTTTGGCCCGCAACAGGCGCCAGAGGGTGTGGAAAAGGCGATCCTGATTCACCGGCTTGGAGATGTAGCCGTCCATCCCCGCCTCCAGGCACTTCTCCTCATCGCCCTTCATGGCATGGGCCGTCATGGCCACGATGGGCAGGCCCGTTCCCTGGGAAAGCTGGCGAATCTGACGCGTCGCCTCGTAGCCGTTCATGCGCGGCATCTGAATATCCATCAGGACGGCATCGAACGACGCCTGCTGAACCGCTTCGACGGCCGCCTCGCCATTACCGACAATGGTGACGACAATGCCGGCCCCCTCCAGAATCGCCTTGGCCACCTGCTGGTTGGTAGGATTGTCTTCCGCCACCAAAAGGTGCAGCCCCTTGAGCGGTTTGCGGTAAATCGACGCCCGCGTGGTGAAGTGCTGCTTGCGTCTGGATTCCTTGGGGCCCTGCTTGCCGAACCCGTCCATGATGGCGTCAAACAGGTCGAGGGGTAGATCGGTTTGGTCAGAAACCCGTTGATACCCGCCTTTTCCGCCTCGATACGCTGGGCCTCCTTGCCGAAAGCCGTCATCATGATGATGGGAATGGACAATTTCAGTTCCTGGCGGATGCGTTTGGCGGTTTCGATGCCGTCCATGTCGGGCATGCGCCAGTCCATCATGATCAACTCGACGGGATTGTTGCGCATCGGATTGTCCTTCAGTCGGTTGAGGGCGTCCGCGCCGGAAGATTGGCTTTCGACGCGAAACCCCAGGGACTCGAGCATCTTGCGCATGATCATGCGGCTGTCGGCCAGGTCATCAACCACCAGGATGTTGAGCCCCTGGATGTCCGGCGGTACCACCAGGACCGTTGCCGACGGGGCGGCGGGCAATCCCAGCTTGACGGTAAAACGGAAGGTGCTGCCCTCGCCCAGCTGGCTCTCCGCGCCGATCTCGCCGTTCATCAGGGTAACCAATTGTCTACAGATGCTCAACCCCAATCCGGTGCCTTCGTACTTGCGCGTCGAGGAGGTGTCCGCCTGGCTGAAGGGCTCGAACAGCAGCTGGATGTATTCCGGATCGATGCCCGTTCCCGTGTCCTTGACCGAAAAAGCCAGGGTCACCGTGCACCGACCGTGGACGGTTCCGTCGCCGCAGTTTTTACCGCCAAAAGGATCACGCCGCCCGCATCGGTGAACTTGACGGCGTTGCTGACCAGGTTGGTCAGAATCTGCTGCAAGCGCAACGGGTCGCCGACAAGCTCCTTGGGGGTGTCCGGATCGATGTCCAGGAGCAGTTCGATGCCCTTTTCGGCAGTGCGGTTGACAAACAGCTCCATGACCCGGTCAAACATGGCGTTCAGCCGAAAGGTCCGCATCTTCAGGTCGAACTTACCGGCCTCGATCTTGGAAAAATCGAGGATGTCGTTGATGATCCCCAAAAGCGAATAGGCCGAACTCTGAATGATGTTGAGGTACTGCTCGATCTTCGGCGAAACCTCCTCGCTGAGCGCCAGGTCGGCGGCGGCGATCACGCCATTCATGGGGGTCCGGATCTCATGGCTCATGTTGGCCAGAAATTCGCTCTTGGCCTGGGTGGCCGTCTCGGCCAATTCCTTGGCCGTCTCCAGCTCCCGGTCGCGCTGCTTGCGCAGATCCATCTCCACCTGAAGGCGCACGTTGGAAAATCGGATTTTACGGTTGAGTTTGGAAATCACGATGGAGAAGGCCACCAGAATGCAAAAGGCCGCGCTGGCGAAGAAGATCCAGTGTCCGTAGCTCTTGAGCACGTCCGTGAAACTGATCTTGCCCAAGTCCTTGTAGGGGCCGACCTTGAGGATCTTCAGGCAATCGTGAACCGGCTGGTAATTCAGGGGGATCGTCCATCCGGCACACTCGGCCGCCAAGGCCGCGGACCCGTCGGGCGGCATCTGCAGGAGTGCCACGGCGACCTTCTCGGCCAAGTCGTCGGAGGTGTGCCGGACCTTGGCCATGGGCCAGTCCGGATACTCGCGCGTGGTGCACAGATACGGCGTGGGACCCTCTTCCGGGTGCAGCCGCGGGATCACATAAAAATCATCTAAATTGATCTTGCCTTCGGCGGCGAGGTCTTCCAGGGTGTTGGTTCTCACCGTACCGGCATCGACCTGGCCATCCCGCACCGCGAAAACGACGCGATCATGGGTTTCGTCAAAACGCAGCGACTTGAAATCGTGATACGGGTCGATACCGTTTTCCTTGAACTCCCGCCAGGCCATGAGCCATCCGCCCAGGGACGTCTCCGAAACGGCCATGAACGACTTACCGATCAGATCACGCAACCGGCGAATGTCGGTGCGGTCCCGGCGGCAAAAGACCACGCCGCCATAGCGGGTATAGACGCCGCTGACGCGCCGCTCCTTCAGCGTGGCGATGCGGTTGGCATGGTACCAGTGCTCCAAGCCCACATAGAAAGCCGAATTGGCGAGGATGAAATCGACCACCCCGCTTTGTACCGCCGGGGTGACCTGCTCGTGGCTCAAAGGGACGATGGCAAAGCGCTGATCCGGAACCTGGCGGGTCAGATATTCCGCCGTCGGCGACCAGCTGACCAGACACTGCTGCTGACCGCGGGTGGCGAGGACGCCGATCTTGATCACCTTGCCCTCGGCCCCGGCCCCGTTGACCATGGGACCGGCCAGGAACAAAACCGCCCAGCACCCCAGACTGAGCAAAAACGCGCCGCAACGCATCAACCGGAATCGATTCATCGGAGGGTTTCCTTTGGTATCAGATAGAGCCGTTCACATCTTCACGTTCACATCTTCAATACGGCATGTTTAAGATCGTTCTTGCCGTTATGCTTGACCGCATACATCAATCGGTCGGCCGCCCGGATGGTTTCATCCACGCTCTCGGGAACACGATGATAGGTTGCCATCCCCATGCTGAACGTCACCGGCCAGCCCTTGTCCCGCATGATGGCCAAGAGCTGCTTCTGCAGTTTACGAGCGGCCACGAGCGCCGATGGCGCTTCCGTTTTCACCAGCAGGACGACGAACTCATCGCCCCCGAAACGGGCAACGATATCGATGGCCCGGATATTGGCCTTGATGGTGTCCACCACCGTCAGCAGAAGCCGATCGCCCGTATGATGCCCCAATGTATCGTTGATCTGTTTGAAGTCGTCAATATCGATGACCATCACCGAAAACGGATTGTGATAACGCCTTGAACGATCCATCTCGATGCCCGCCATTCTGAGAAACGCGCGCCGATTGGCCGCGCCGGTCAACGGATCCAGCATGGCCAGTTCCTGCTGGGCGCCAAGGATCTTCCTGTATCGGTTGATGATGAAAACGATGTACAGAAACACGGCGAACCGGAAAAATTCGTTGACCACGGGGATATAGGGCCGCGTGAAACGCTCGACCATGGAAAGATCCGCCAGGAGCCAGGAAAAAGCGCCCAAGGCGGCGATCAGGATGCCCCAGGTCAGCCCGCAGCTCCAGGTGACGATCGTGATGGGAACCAAATAAAGGAATGAAAAGGCGAATTCCGGACCGGTCAAAAAACGGAGCCAGCCGATGAACAGGACCAGTGAGAGCGACAGAACCAGAATGAGCGGCTTTTGAAAGGCGTTGGATCTTTCAAATGATTCTTTCATCGTTGCAAACTTCAAGCGGTTCGGTGTTGGGTCAGGATGGCACGATTCAGAGACGGACGGGTGTCACCTCGCGATCGGCAGCTTGGATGAATGATAGCATATGTTTCATTTTTTCGGTATCGCCCGTGGTATAGAAAATGGAACGGCCGACCGATCCGTTTGGGGGGTGGCGGATCTGCATTTGCTCCAGCACCGATAAGGTATGCCGGGCAACGGCCGGTGCGGGATTGACGATGCAGACCCCATCGCCAACGATGCGTCGAATGGATGCCGCCAGAAAGGGGTAATGGGTGCACCCCAGAACGAGGTGGTCGATGTTTTCCGTGAGCATGGGCCGCAGATACCGGCGAAGCAGATCCATGGTGGCGTCACCGTCGAAATCCAACACCTCGACCTGTTCCACGAGGCCGTTGCCGGCAATGGCAACGACGCGAATGCCCTGGGCGTATTTGGAACGGGTGGTGGCGAACAACCGGCCCTGCAATGTCCGCTCGGTGGCCAGGACACCAACGGCCCGGGTGCGGGTATGGACCGATGCCGGCTTGATGGCCGGCTCCATGCCGATAAACGGGATCGGGTAATGCTGGCGCAGAAAATCGATGGATGCGGCAGTAATGGCATTGCAGGCCACGACGATGGCCTTGCACCCTTTCTCCTCCAGAAAGTCGACGATATGGGTGACACGGGGAAGGATCTCCGCGGCGGATTTGGAGCCGTAGGGACAAAAGCCGCTGTCACCCAAATAGATGAAATTTTCCTCTGGCAGGCACTGAATCAGCGCCTGCCAGACAGACAGGCCGCCCAGGCCTGAATCCATTACCCCGATCGGTTGCTCGGTCATGTTCCGGTTTTCTTTTCTGTTTTTCGCGGGCATGGCCCGCTGCAAATTCTTGCAATGCCGTTTTTCATGGGCGTTTGCGGTTACCCTGGCAAAATCGACCGAAGGGGTGGATTCATCCGGGATTCTGTGTTATGGTCCGTAAGTTGCAGTTGTAATCCATCCGGTGGCCCTCCCTTGGGTCATTTTTCCGACGTCCGGGTTGCATCGTTTCTTCTTCGCACCCACTGCCGAACACCGATAGGTCACTACGGCTGGTCGCTTTCTGACAGCAGGCTCCGCTCAAGGCGGCAAGACTGTGTCGCCAGGGGTGGACCGTTTCCGTTCGGCGACCCCGGTCTAGACGCAAGGCCACTGGATTAACAGGGAATCGTTTCCCCATTGACTGCAATTAGGAACACCCTTTCACCCAACATAAGGAGGCAGATTAGTTGAAAACCAAAATGATCCCCACAACCGCTCAACGGGCGGCCCAACTGCTTGCCAAGGCCACCCGCTTTGACAATGGCTTTCGGCGACAATATCCACTGTTGGTCGACTATATTGACGGCCGTCGACCCCTCAATGACTGTTCAACGACCTTCTATCGAAAAAAATCCGGGCCCACCTTCGCTTGGTCGAAAGCCTGAGGCAGGAAGCGGCGCGGCTGGCATCGGTCCAACCGAGGGGCGAGTAGGATGGCCTCACCGCACCTACCGTTTTTGGCCCCTCCTCCCGGCGACGCTCGCCGGGTTACACGGTTTCTCCGGCCCGGGGACATGCTTTCCCCCCCGGGGGAAAGTGATTCCCACACAGGCCCCTCCCAGCGGTGACGCATCGATCGCAATGCTGCCACCATGCACATCGGCGCAGTATCGAAGGCTGAGCAGTCCCAACCCGGTTCCATCCGACTTGGTCGTATAAAACGGCTCCAACACCCGATCACGGTCTTCCGGTGAAATACCGGGACCGTTGTCGTGGACTTCGAGTCGGACATGGTCGTTTGCCTCGATCAGTTTCACGCGAATCCGACCGTCATGAACGCTGGCTTCCGCCGCATTGACAACCAGGTTGAGCAGTGCCCGCTGAAGCAGTTCCGCATCAAAAGCGGCCGGGCAAGCATCCGGGAGTTCAACCTCAAACTGGCAACGCTTCACCTTCTGATGGGTCTTGGCCAGCCGGAGAGCACCGTCGATTTCGGCGGCCATGTCGGCCTTTCGGATGCCACTGGAAAGGTGCTTGCCGCTCACATCGACCAGCCGCTGGGCATAGCGTTCGATCTGCCGGTGAACCTGCTGCAGGCGATCTAAATGGCCCCGGTCGGCCACAGACAAGACATCGCTTTTGGATAGCATCTCGATGGCAAATCCGTTGACCAACAGGATGTTGTTCAGATCATGGGCGATGGATGAGGCAAACAGACCGGCCACGGCCTGTTTACCGGCAGCAATGATGGCAGCGCGCTGCTCCCCGAGTTCGCACTCCTTGCGATGCAGGCGCTTCAGCAGGATGAAAAGCCCGGTGAACAGCAAGAGCGCCGTGATGACAATAAACAGCGTTCCCTTGTAGGTTTCGATGTTCTCCAGCTGCTCCTTGGAAAAAACCTTGGCGGCGGCCATATGGGAGGAGACAATGATATAGGCGATTCCGCAAACCAGATAGACCCCTGCGACCACTGTCGCCAGGCGCAACGGCCGGATGGCCTGGTAGCCCATGAAAATATCTTCAAGCGGGCGAAAGCGCGATTTCGATGACCTGTCCGGCATGGTTCGTTCTCGATGGATAGGGGCTCGGCACATCGAATGAGAACGGTCTGGTGAGAACGATCTGGCCACCCATCCGGCGCCGGCGTTACGATGCCCCCATGAAGCCGCTTGGCCGCCGCATGAAAGCACCCCGCAAGTAAACCGACATCGCTTTATTTTTAACGATCGGTCCCAAAAAGCAAGGCAAATCCATCTTCATGGCAAAAAGTCCGGCCATGGGCAGCACTTCCCAACAGGGTCCCATGTCATTCCTCAACCTTTACATAGCTTTTGCATCGCGGATAATTTCGGCAACGGTAGCGGGTCAAGCCCGGCTGGCGCCGGTAGACATGCATCGGCTGACCGCAGGCCGGACAGAGCGGTCGCTGGGGTCGTGTGGGCCAAGCGTTGTCGATCGTAAACTGACGCTGACACATCAGGCAGATCCGCCGCGCTTTGCCCGCAGCGGTCTTGCCATACCGGTAGGAGACATCCGAGCCACACGCCGGGCAGCGGATCGCGGCCTCTCCGGTCTCGGCATCCTTGATGGTGGTGGCCCTCACCGTCACCCATCCCCCTGCCCGCTTCAAGAAGTATTGATATCGGAATCGTGGATCGATCCGATGTCTACGCGGCAAATGTTAGGTGAATGTTCGGGAGGTGGGTGTTACAGCAGGTTTTGCTGAATCCAGGCGGTTAGATTCGCCCACAGCACCTTGGCCACGAAGCTGGGGGAATCGCCAGCGAACGATCGGGCTGGGGCGACACTTGAAGAGGGACAACCGCCCCCCCATTGTCCGGCAAGGCCAGGAGACCGGCCGGCGGCAGCGCCAAGGGGGATTCCGGGGTCGGTGGCGTGGGCGCGTGCCGGCCCATGACGACGGGCCGGTCGGCAAAGGCGAGCAAGTCCTGTTTCACCGCGGCGGGAATGCTGTCACCGTCAAAGAACGCCACCATCAGTTCAAAGCGGTCCTGGCGGCCATTGTAAGTCGGGCCGGCGCTGTGCAACTGGGGTGCCGAAAGCAGGACGGCCTCGTATCCCAAGCGATTGCCGCGGGTCGGCGGCACGAGTTGGCGGCCGTGGTAGGTGCCGAAAGGATTGGCGCGGATGCTGAATTGGCCGGATGTCGGCAGGTATTCCATCTGGAACGGACAGAAGGCGAAATTGGCCTTGACCCGCGGATTCATGGCCACGGCCATCCCGCGCCCGGCGGTGGTCACACCGGCATAGGCAGCGGTAATGTGGTTGTTGATATCGGCCACGTTCCGGTTTTCCGGTGCATGGCGGTAGTAATCCACCGCATAGGCATCTTCCTGCCCCAGGTAATTGCGTTTCTGGATGAAAAAGGGATGGGCCTTTTCCGCGTGCGCCGCAAAACGCAATTCCACCGGTGCCACCGCCTCCCACCCCGGGTCGAGCCTGCGGGCCAACATGGGTTTGTCGGCCTGGACCACGGTCTCCCGCCAGGTGTCCGGATAACGCACCGCGCCGTCGATGAACAGATACGGCACCCCGGCCTCGAGACGCAAGTGGTAGTCGACCCAACCCGGCGCGCGGGTCGCCCCGTCAGGC
>NZ_BBCC01000079.1 GCF_001311845.1 Desulfosarcina cetonica JCM 12296
TTCGGTTTTTACGGGATGTGCGGGGAACTGGCGCTTCGGGTCAGCGACCGGCCGGGCAGTTTCCTTGTGGCGTTCATCGATGCGCTGTATACCGCCGGTCGGGAAGAGATCGACGCGCACCTGAAGGTGGATGAGACGTCATGCTGAAATCATGTCGGGTATGCCAGCATGCCGTGGACGGGCAGGCCGTTGCCTGCCCGGGCTGCGGCGCACCGTATCCGGCCCGCGAGAAGTGGGACGGGTACGGTTTCGAGTATAAGAGCGGCCTGCGTATTCTCGGCCTGCCCCTTTTGCATATCTCCTTCAAATACCGCCCCAACCGCGTGCCGGTGGTGGCTCGGGGAATCATCACCATCGGCCAGTTCGGCATCGGGGTGATCAACATCTCCCAATTCGGCATCGGCGTGCTCAGCTGGGGCAGTTTACCCTGGCGGGCATTGCCCTGGCCCAGTTCGCCGCCGCCTATGCCGGCATCGCCCAGTTCGGCGTGTTTGTTGACAGCGGATTCGGGCAGTTTACCCTCAAACTGGCCGACCTGTTGTCCCGCTTCCAATAAACCGGCGCCATCCCGAGACATCGCCTACAAAAACGAAGGCTGTACACCCACACATTTGTGGATCCCATTGCCGATTGTCGTTTCCTCCCGATTTGTTGTCTTGAAATAATCCAATAATATAAGTATCTTATGTTTTTTAGTATTTTGGCATCCCTATTGCTGGAAGAGTTGTCGAAACTTCAAACACGGAGGGGATGACATGGAGAACAAGATCTATGACTGGCTGATGGAGAAGAGCGATTTAGCGCAAGGGCGGATGGAAACCCGATTGTTCGCCCTGATGATATCGTTCAGGGCAACTTCTGCTTACTGGACCCTGGAAGACATGCTCGGCTTGGACGGCACGGAAATGAAAGCCTGATGACGCGCTACTTTCCGCATGCCATGGCGGAGTATCCGGCGCCGTCCTGCTACAAGACCCATTTCCATGCCGCCATTAAAAAGCCATTCATCTGTCATTGCTGCGGGCAGGCGGTATCCCCTGCGGGCACGGCAAAAAAGGTCGATATCCCCTTGTTCTCGGGATTCCCCACTGCGTTGAACCGGCAAATGGAAGTGGATGATTTGCGGGATTTACTGCTTTCCCATCGATCTTCCACAGCCAAGGAGCCGGTCTGGTTGGCCAACATGATCGCCGTCGGCGCACTCGGAGAAGATCATCTCTGGCAGGACCTGGGCCTTTCGGGGCGGGAAGATGTATCGTTTATCCTGAAAACCCATTTCACTGATCTTTTCAATAAAAATACCGGGGACATGAAATGGAAGAAGTTCTTTTACAAGCAGCTTTGCGATTTAGATGAGATAAAGGTTTGCAAGGCGCCGAGCTGTTCCGTCTGCAGCCACTATTCGAATTGTTTCGGCCCGGAAGAGGCCGGGCAGATCGCGGCCTGATCCATACATCTTTACGGACAGGGGGACTTAGTCCGCCGCCTGTTTCACACCCTTAATCGACAGCCACAAACAGAAGGACACCTCGGCAACCAGGGGGATAATATAGGCCGGTTGCAGGGCTGCCAGGTAATCGGGAAGCAGAAAGCGGCAGTAACTTCCCGCGAGATACACGACACCTGCCAGTTGAAGCGCATATCCCAACACGGTGGGCAGAAAGTGCGATTTGGCCACCAGGTAGCCGAGGATCAGGTTTGACACGGCAAAAAACACAAGCCCCAGATCGTAGGCATGCCCATGCAAATCGAGGAAAAACAAAATGAGTGCATCACGCTGATTGCCTGAAAAATGGGTTGCGTATGCGCTATTTTCAAGGAGAAGCAGGGGGGCATGATGATTGAGCAGATTCACCGCCAGGATGGCGGTTTGGATCAACCGAAATGCGGCGGCCATCAGCGAAAGCGTTGCGTTGACACATCGCAACAGGCGGTACAAAAGGATGGCAACGGCGACGTCGCACAATAACATGATCGTGTCGGCAACAAATCCGGACTTAAAAAGCAGGCGTGCGTCAAGGATGCTGCGCGATGTGGAGGCGGCGTCTGTAAGATCGACCAGTTGTCCGCGAACAACGGCCTCGCTGAAAATTCCGCAAACAATGATCGCACCGTACAGCAAGCCGGCGATTCGCGCGGTGTGAACGATTGAAATCGTGTCGTTGGGCTCAGCCGGTACGGGGCTCTTTTTGAATTCAATCCTATCTTGAGACGTCATTCTAAGCGTCCGGATCGGTTTTAAGGGCAATGATGCGGGTGATGAAGAGCGACCGGATCTCCTGGCCCACCGACGGGCTGTCCGGCCCTGCCGCGAAATCGGCCACTTGGGCAAAGGTTCGCGGAATCAACCGGTCGTTGCGAAAGGTGCCGAAGGTAACCCGGTCCATCTGGGCTGCGGATAGATGGCCAAAGGCCAATTTGGTGATCAGGATCGTTCCGGCCTGGCCGATGGCCGAGAGGTGCTGGGCCTGGTCCGCTGCGCCGCCGGGAAGCATGAAGGCCATGCTGGCGCTGGGATCTCCTTCGGGAAGGTGGTCCCGCCCACTACTGATGCCGATGTTCAGGCGAATGTCGGCCACCCATCCCCCTTCTTCCCGCAGTGACCGGTTGATCTCGGCAACGCGTTTTTGCAGGGTCACGGCACAGCGAATGGCATCGAAGGCCGGGTCGGTGTCCGCTTGCTGCGGAATCACATACTGCACGTCGGTGCCGCTACGTTTGGCACGCTGTCCACCGCAGGCGACGACGATTTCGTCGCTGGCTTCCCAGATACGTCTCATGAGATGAAAATAGGTTTCCGGCAGAAGGGTGGCCACGATGTGTTGGGAATTGTCGATCCTGGCGGAAAGCACGCCGAAGGCCGTTTTCAGGGTGGCAGGATCCGCCGGCACGTCGGAACCGGGTGCTGCCGGGGGCTCGCCAACCCGGGTATCGTGCGCATGGGCCGCTTGGTAAAGGCAGAGGGTCCCCTCGGTAAAAGCGATGGCGTAAAACCGCATCGGACGAACGTGGCTGTCTCGGTCCGCGATGCGGATCGGGCAGCTGTCGACCACCGGTGGTGCCGGGTGCTGGCGGTTTTCGCCGCTGGCGGAAGCATCGGCGGCAGCCGAGGGGAGTTCGATCACAGGGGCCAGCCGGCTGAACACGAGGGCCGGCGTGGTGTCCTTCAAGAACCGATAGATGAAGGTGAAAAGCGGCTGCCAGTCGAAAACCAGTTCCTTTAGGGAGGCGCGCAGCAGGATATCGAGTACGGTTCCCGATGGATTGTCGGCAAACTCATCCCGGATGGCGCCAAACAATTTGTCATCCGGGTTGACCCTGACCCAGACGAGGTGAAGGGCGGGGTTGATGAACAGGGCGGAACCGAAAATGGCTCGACCGGGAAGATGAAAAAGATCCTCCGGGGGGGCGGATGCCGGCGTGACGGGGGCCGCATCGGGCCATCGGGGGGTGTCAGGCCGATGCGCGGTGTTTTTTATATCCGAAATTTTCCGTTTAGGTTCCATCGCGTTTACTAATCGGCTGCTTCCGCCTTCCTCTGAAGGTCAAAAAGATTACCCCGAACGATTCATGGCGCGGTTTCGCAGTTCTCTTTGGCGATGCCGTAGAGCTGGGCCTGGACCACCGTGATGGCGATCAGGTCCACGACATTTTCCACGGCGGTGTTGCGTTGGAGCACATTAAAGGGGCGGTCGATGCCCATTAGCAGGGGACCGACCACCCGGGCGCCGGCCAGACAGCTCATCAGTTTGTAGGCGATGTTGCCGGCGGCCAGGTCCGGGAAAATCAACACATTGGCCGTGCGACCGAGCTGGTTGAAAGCAAAATCCCCCTTGAGAATACTGTCCGTCAGGGCCGTGTCGGCCTGCATTTCGCCGTCGATGGCAAGACTCGGTCGCTGCTGGCGCACGATCTCCACGGCAGTTTCCAGCCGCCGGGTGTCGGCATTGCGCACGCTGCCGAAGTTGGAATAGGAGAGCATGGCCACATGGGGTTGCATGTCGAAGAAGGACGCCATCTCGGCGGCCAGGAGGGCTGTTTCGGCCAGATCCGCCGCATCGGGATGGATGTTGACCGTTGCATCGGCAAACAAGAGGGTGCGGTTTTTCTGGATGACCAGGTAGACGCCGGAGACGCGCCGGATGCCGTTGCGGCGGGGAATCACCTGCAGGACCGGCCGGATGGCGTTGGGGTAGGTCTGGACGATACCGTGAACCTGACCGTCAACCTGGTTTTCACGGACCAGCATGGCACCGAAGATGTAAGGATTGGCCAATTGCATGCGGGTTTCATCCAGGGACCAGCCTTGCGCCGGCGCAGCCGGTAGAGATCGTCGGTGAAGGCGGCTAGATGATCGTTGTGGCGGTGGTCCATGATCGTAATGCCATTCAAGGGAAGTTTCATGGCGTCCGCCTGCCGCTTGATAACCGTGGGATCGCCCAGGAGCAGCGGTTGGGCGACCCCCTCCTTGGCCACCAGGTGGGCGGCGCGGATGATCACCGGATGCTCTCCTTCGGGCAGGACGATGCGCTGGGGGCAGCGCTGGGCCCGAAAGAGGATCTTGCGCATGAGCTCCCGCTCCGGTCCCAGGCTGGCCTCCAATTGCTGGATATAGACCGCCCGTTCGGGCAGGGCCGTGCGCGCCACACCGCTTTTCACGGCGGCTTCGGCCACGGCCGGCACCACTTTGAGCAGCACCCGCGTATCCAGTGGCTTGGGGATGATGTAGTCGGGACCGAAATGAATCGCCTGGCCGCCATAGGCGCGGATCACCGCGTCGGGAACGTCCTCGCGGGCCAGGTCGGCCAGGGCGTGCACGGCGGCCTCCTTCATGGCTTCGTTGATCTCGGTGGCGCGCACGTCCAGGGCGCCGCGGAAGATGAAGGGAAATCCCAACACGTTGTTGACCTGGTTGGGATAATCCGAACGGCCGGTGGCCACGATGGCGTCGGGCCGGATGGCCTTGGCGGTGTCGTAGTCGATTTCGGGATCCGGATTGGCCAGGGCGAAGATGATGGGCTTCTCGTTCATGCGCCGGAGCGTGGCCGGCGTGAAGGCGCCCTTGACCGACAGGCCCACGAGCATGTCCGCGCCATTGACCGCATCGGCCAGCGTGCGGGCATCGGTATCGCAGGCCAGGGCTGCCTTATAGGGATTCATGCCTTCGGTGCGGCCGCGGTAGATGGTGCCCCGGGAGTCGCAGAGGATCAGGTTTTCCGGTCGGACCCCCATTTGGATGTAGAGCCGGCTGCAGGCGATGCCGGCGGCACCGGCACCGTTGACCACCACCCGCAGGTCTTCCAGACGGCGACCGGTGATGGCCACGGCGTTGCGCATGGCAGCCGCCGAAATGATCGCCGTGCCATGCTGGTCATCGTGGAAGACCGGGATGGACATCTGTTTTTTCAGGGTTTCTTCAATATAGAAACAATCCGGCGCCTTGATGTCCTCGAGATTGATGCCGCCAAAAGTGGGTTCCAACAGGCGCACGGTGCGGATGAACGCGTCGGGATCCGTCGTGTCCACCTCGATGTCGAACACGTCGATGTTGGCAAAGCGCTTGAACAGCACCGCCTTGCCCTCCATGACCGGCTTGCCGGCCAGGGGGCCGATATGCCCCAAGCCCAGCACGGCGGTGCCGTTGGAGATGACCGCGATCAGGTTGCCGCGATTGGTGTAGTCGTAGGAAGCGTCCGGGTTTTCCTTGATCGCCCGGCAGGGGACGGCCACGCCGGGGCTGTAGGCCAGACTGAGATCATTCTGGCTGAAGAACGGTTTGGTGGGGACCACTTCGGTCTTGCCCGGGCGGGGCTCGGCGATGGTAGCGCAGGGCCTCTTCATCGAATGGCATGGGGCCTCCTTAATTTTTTAAGGTCCGGCGGTTATCCTATCAGGCTGATACCCAGGGTGATGAGTCCCACCAGCCAGCAGTAGGGGGCGAAACGGTGTAGCTGTCCCCGATCCACCACCCTGAGCAAGATGACCAGGGCCAGCCAGCCGACAACCGCCGACACCAGGGCGCCGATGAGGATCGTGGTTAAAGGAATGGTGGTCGCCAGTTCCGGTGCCTTCAATCCTAGCACCAGGCGCCGACGATGGCCGGGATGGAGAGCAGGAAAGAGTAACGCCCGGCCAGTTTCCGGTCCACACCGAGAAACAGGGCCGTGGCAATCGTCGAGCCCGAGCGGGAGATGCCCGGCAGAATGGCCAGTCCCTGCACGATACCGATGACCAGGGCGTCTTTGACGGTCGTGCGGGCCACGGGACGGCCCTGGCCACGGATCCGGCGGGTCAACCAGAGCAGGGTGCCGGTAACGATCAGCATGCCGCCGACGATGGCCGGCGATCCGAATAATTGGTCGGTGATTTTTTGAACAACAGGCCGATCAGGGCCGTGGGGACACTGCCCACGATGATGAGCAGGGCCAGGCGGATGGACGGATCGACCTGGATGAGCCGCATCATCCCGCCGGCACTTTTCAGGCGCATGGGGAGCTGGACCAGGGCCGTGAGAATGTCCAGGATCTCCCGGTAAAAACGATCAACACCGCCAGCAGCGTGCCCACGTGCAGCGAGATGTCGAAAAGCAGCTCCGGATCCTTGAGTCCGAAAAGGTTTTGAAACAGCACCAGGTGCCCCGAACTGCTCACCGGCAGAAATTCGGTCAGGCCCTGGACCGTGCCCAGCACAATCGCTTCAATGGTGTTCAACGCTATCGGCTCCGTTTGGATGGTGGACGGTTTTCATCGCTTCATTTAGCATGCGTGCGTTTAAGTATAAGCGGTGCAGCCGGCATGGCAAGCAGAATGTGACGGGCACGGCTGCTCAACCATATCCCGCGCATGGCGAAGAAGACCACCAGGTAGGTGATGAGGTTCGTGCAGACATCGATATCGATATCAAGGCCTCGCTGTCCCTTGATCAATTGAAGGCGTTGGCGCCAATACTGACGAATTCGTAAAAAGCCCGATATCGGCGTTACGCGAATCCTTCGTCACTGCGGCGTACGCAAAAGTACGCCTCATTCCTCAGGATTCGCAAGCCTTGATCTCGGGCTTTTTACGAATCCGTCGGAAATGCGACTTTTTACGAGTTCATCAATACTGGACGATATTCTGAATGGCATGCCATGCATTTTTTATGGAACAAGAGGCCAGCTCTTTGCTATGAAGCAGTAGCCAAGGGAGGATGCCATGCACGGATCGATTGAACAGCAGCGGTTTTGTGGCCGCGAATTTAGTGCCGAAGAGGTGTCGCTCATCCAGGAGGTCGTTGACACCTGTGGCGGCGTCAGCCGAAATGAACTGGCAAAAACGGTGTGCGAACTGTTGGACTGGAAGCGTCCCAACGGCGGACTGAAAGCGGGAGTGCCTGGACCTGCTGGAACAGTTGGCCGGCAAGGGCATCCTGAGACTTCCGGATAAAAGGCAGGCGGGGTATAGCGGCCCCCGAAAGCGCATCGCCCAGGCTAAACCCGACGCACCCTACAGCATGCTCACCGGAAGCGTTGAGGCTTTTGCGCCGTTGATTGTCGAGCGCGTACAGACAAAGCCGCAGCGGGCGCTTTTCCAGGAGCTTCTGGCGCGGTACCATTATCTGGGCTATGCGATGCCTTTCGGGGCGCGGCTCCAGTATCTGGTTTGCGTTAGCCGCCCGCGGCGCGAAGTGGTGGGATGCCTTCAGTTTTCCAGCCCTGCCTGGCGGATGAGAGCACGAGACCAATGGATCGGTTGGGACGATGAACGCCGAGCGGCGGCTTTGCAGCACGTGGTCAATAACAGCCGGTTTCTGGTGTTGGCATCCATTCGGAACCTGGCCAGCGCGATGCTCGCTTGTACCCTGCGGCAACTCAAGTCGGACTGGCAGCGCCAATACGGGATTGCGCCGTTGCTGGTCGAAACCCTTGTGGATCGCAAACGGTTCCACGGGGGCTGTTATCGATCCGCCAACTGGATCGAATTGGGAGAGACCACAGGCCGTGGCCGGATGGACAAGACCAATAAGCGCCACGGTGAACGGGTGAAAACCATCCTGGTCTATCCGCTGGTAAAAAATGCCGCAAGACGCCTTCGGGACGGTAGGTAAGGGACGATACGCCCCGTGCCGAAGATCCGGTAGCCGAAGCCGGTGGCGTCGTTTTCAGCCAATCGCCCAAAGCCTTCCGGTCGATCGTCAACGCTGCGCTGGAAAGACCCTCATCCCTTGATCACACCGATGGGTCGCAGCCGCGCCACCTTTTTCGAAATGCCCGCCCCGTGCACGCTTTCCACGACCTGGTCGATATCCTTGTAGGCGTCGGGCATCTCCTCGGCCAGGGTGCTGCGGCCGGTCCATTTGACGATAATGCCCTTGTCGGCCAGCTCGCGGTGGATGGCCCGACCGCGACTCCGTTTCTGGCCGCCGTACGGCTCAGCACCCGGCCGGCGCCGTGGCAGGTGGAGCCGAAGCTCTCGGTCATGGCCTTTTGAGTGCCGACGAGAACATAAGAGGCGGTGCCCATGTCCCCGGGGATGAGAATCGGTTGACCCACCTGGCGGTAGGCCTCCGGAATCGCCGGATGGCCGGGGGCGAAGGCCCGCGTGGCGCCCTTGCGGTGCACGCAGACCACTCGTGGCTGACCATCCACGAGATGGGTTTCGCGTTTGGCGATGTTGTGACAGATGTCGTAGACTTGGTGCATGGCCAGCTCCCGTGGCCCGATGCCCAATACCTGCTGGAAAGTCTCGCGGGCGCGGTGAAGAAGAATCTGGCGGTTGGCCCAGGCGTAGTTGGCCGCGCAGGCCATGGCGCGAAAGTAGCGTTGGCCTGCGTCGGAGCGGATCATGGCGCAGGAGAGCTGGCGATCGGGAAGCTGGATACCCAGGGTCTTGACGTGCTTGTTCATGAAGGCCAGAAAGTCGTCGCAGATCTGGTAGCCCAGGCCGCGCGATCCCGAGTGCAGTAAAACGGTGATTTGGTTTTCGAACAGGCCGAAGGCACTGGCCGCGGCCGCATCGAAGATCTCGTCCACCACACCCACCTCGAGAAAATGATTGCCCGATCCCAGGGTGCCCAATTGCTTGGACCCGCGCTCCAGGGCGCGCGGGCTGACCACGGACGGATCAGCCGCGTCCATGCAACCGCCATCCTCGGTACGCGCCACATCGGACGGCTCGCCCATGCCCTGGCGCACGGCCCAGCGACCACCCTCGCGAAGGACGCGCAGGGATTCCTTGGTGGAGAGTTTCACCGATCCGGTGGAGCCCACCCCCGAAGGGATGTTGGCGAAAAGGCCTTCGACCAAGAGATCAATTTTCGGACGAATATCCTTTTCTTCAAGGCCGGTGGCCGCCAGGCGCACTCCGCAGTTGATGTCGTAGCCCACGCCACCCGGCGAGATCACCCCTTCGTCCCAGTCAAAGGCCGCTACCCCGCCAATGGGAAAGCCGTAGCCCCAGTGCATGTCGGGCATGGCCATGGCGGCGGTGAGAATGCCGGGCAGGGTGGCCACGTTGGCCACTTGCTTGAGGGCCTCCTCCTCGACCATCTGGCCGGCCATGCGCGGGCTCATGAAAACCCGGCCCGGTACGCGCATGGCGCCGGTTCGGGGGATTTCGTAGCAGTAAGGCGTGATTTGTTTGAGTTTCATGGGGACCTCCAATACCACCAATGTCCAATGCCAACGGCCAAATGTCAATTGGCGGAATGCTGTCGATGCTAAAGGTGGTGGCTTATCGTCAGGGCTCGCCGTATGCGTAGGTGGCTGAGTGGAACAGTGAAATGTTGAAGGCTTGTTGTTTTCAGATAAAAGTTAAAAGTCGTTCAATGGTGATCGCGAGTATTCCTCTTCTCTCCCCCAAGCCGATCATAAACCTGGCTACCTAACCGCCTGGAAACTAACTCCCGTAATTCGGGCTTGCTCATCAGGCAGAGAAGAGATTAGGTCAGTTGCTTTCACTCGCCCACCTCCTCACCCCATTCCGTCAGCTTTCTTCGCAACAACTCCTTATCGGGCAAATAGAGCTGGTATTCCCGGGCGTGGATATTGGCATCTTTGGGCAGGGTTCCTTGAGCAGGTCCTCGGGACGGGCGACGAGCTGGCCTTTGGTCGCCAGTTGCTTCACGCCATCCTTGTCGCGGCTCAAGGCCAGTCGTTCATACAGGCCGGAATTGAACTGGCGTTTCAGCTCGGGCAGGGTCCAGCCGCCGCCGGCGGCTTCGATTTCGTAGAAACTGCGTTCATCCGGGTTCTCGATGGAAACCAGGAAAACATACTGCGACCAGCTCAGTTTGAAGGGGACTTTGAATTCGGCAGATGCCGTCCGCCAGATTTTTGGAAGTGCTTCATCATCCGAATCGCCAGACGCCATCTGGCTTTTTTCGGAAAACGGCAAAATGCCAGATGGTGTCTGGCATTTTGCAGGAAGCCGCTCGGCAAAAGTCAAGGTGTTCTCAGTGTGTTTTTCGAATGGTGCTGAAAACGGAAAGTGAATTCGTTGGGGCGTCAATCAATTCAGTCAGATGTCTAACACCACGGTGGCCTGCCAGCCATCGTCCGTCGGTTCCACGGCGATTTGATGGTAGGTCACGCCTTGATCTCGTTCAGAATGGTGTGGCGTCCGGGCATGAAATCGTCCGTGGTGACCCGGACAGAGACAGTCGTGGGAGAGTTGGCTAGCGTTTCTACCACTTTAATCAATTTCTGCTTGCCGGTCCATAGGTAGAGCAACTCGCGCAGGGTGTTGACCATCAGGTCCGGCGCATCGTCACCCTCGATTTCAAGGACGACGATCTCCTTGGCATCCAGGCTTGCCGGATCGCAAATCAACTCGGCCAGGGCCAGGCCGGCGTTGGCGAACAAGTCGGCCGGGTCCCGGCCCTCCACGCGGATGCGCAGGTCGGCGGTGTGATCGAGAAGGGTGTAGGGTTTGTGCATTGACGGATCCCTCGAAATTCAACCGTACCCGGGCACGCGGGTAGGGGCGAAAGATTTTTCGCCCTTACGGTGTCATCACCATTCCCGTCTTCTCCGTACTATAGCCCCCCAATGCCTCCACGCGCGTCTTGAATTCCGCTGTTTCAATGGTGGCCAGCAGGGTCTGGATGTTTTTCGATTCCAGGTGGACCTTCGGGATCACCAGGTCGTACTCTTCGGTGACCACGGGGATGAAGTCCAGATCCAGGGCCTTGGCCGCCGCATAGATGCCCAAACCGGCGTCGGCGGTACCGCCCAGCACGGCCACGGCCACGTTCATGTGGGTGAATTCCTCGTTGGTGTAGCCCTTGATTTGCTCCGGGGAGAGACCGAGTTGGCCCAAACGGTAGTCCAGCAGGATGCGGGTGCCCGAGCCACCCTGGCGATTGATGAAGGTGATGTCGTCACGACCCAGATCCTCGATGCCCTTGATTCCCTTGGGATTGCCCTTGGGAATGATCAGGCCCTGGTCGCGCATCACCAGGTTGACCAGGCTGACCGGGGTGTCGGGCAGATAGCGGCGAAGGTAGGAGAGATTGTAGATGCCGGTCTCGGTGTCCAGTAAATGGGCGCCGGCCAGGTGGCATACCCCGCGTTTGACGGCCATGAGGCCGCCCATGCTGCCCACGTGGCTGGAGGAGAGGGTAAGGGCCGCGTCGCCGGCGCGCAGCTGGTCGGCGAGCACGTCCAGGGTATTGTCGTGGCTGCCGACGATGACGATGGTGTTGCGGATGGTCGGCAGGGGTTTGAGCAGTTCGGCCACCACCGGGTCACTCTCCTTGATCCCTTCCAACTGGCGGGGGATGCGGATGATGCCGTCGGCCTCGGTGAGGCTGGTGATCGTTCCGGCACCGCGGGGCAGGGGGGTGGCCACGATGCGTTCGCCCACCTGGCCCAGCTTGACGCGCAGGAATTCCTCCACGCCCAGTTTGGAGGCGATCTTGCGCGTGGGGGTCACGGGTACCGTCGGCCGCGGATGGTCGCCGCGCCGATCATGCGTTTGATCATGGGCAGGACGAACTGCTCGCAGACGATGATCGCCGAGACCGGATAGCCGGGGATGCCGAAGAACGGCTTGCCCTGGATATCTCCCAGGATCACCGGCTTGCCGGGCATGATGGTTACGCCGTGGACCAAGAGCTCGCCCAGGTCGCCCAGCATGGGCAGGGCATAATCCTTGGAACCGGCCGAGGAGCCACCGATGGTCAGGACCATGTCCACATCGCCGGCCATGGCGTCGGCCACCGTCTTTCGGATCAGATCCAGATCGTCGATCACCCGGTCGTGACGCAAGGGCTCGGCCCCGCAGGCCTGAATCATCTTTTCAAGCACGAAAGCGTTGCTCTCCAGCACTTCTCCGGGCTTGAGCGTCTTGGGGTCGGTCGTGCGCCAATCCACCAGCTCGGAACCGGTGGGGATGATCAGCACCCGGGGTTTGCGTCTGACCGGTACCTGGTAGATGCCGCCGGCAATCAGGCGCCGATGCAATAGGGACTCACCACATGGCCGCGGGGATAGAGCAGTTCGGTGGCCACGATGTCCTCGCCCATCTTGCGCACATGCTGCCAGGGAAAGGCCGGGGCCTCGATGCGGATGCGGTCCTCGCCCACGGTCTGGATGTTTTCGATCATGATCACCGCGTCGGTGTCTTCGGGCATGACATGGCCGGTGTTGATGAATTTGGTCTGGGCGCCCACGACCAATTCCTTGGGGCGGGTCTGGCTGGCACCAAAGGTGTCCACGGCCTTGACGGCCACCCCGTCCATGGCCGCCGCATGAAAATTGGGTGATGAGATGGCGGCGAACACCGGCTCGGCCAGCACGCGGCCCACGGCCTCGGGCGGCGATACATGTTCGGTGCCCATGCTGCCAACGGCCGGAAAATGGTCGAAAAGGGTTTGCCGGGCTTCCTCCAGCGGCTTCATGCTCAGGTAGACGTTGCGTTTGGTATTCAAGATCAACTCCAAGAAAATGGATAGTTATAGCGGTATCACCTCAACCACCGTTCCCTCGTACAGGCCCTCGCTATTCAAGTCGATGGCGATGAGGCCGTCGGCCTTGACCATGGTGTGGATCAGCCTGATTTTCCCAGGATCGGTTCGGCCATGACCTTGCCGTCGGATTCGAAGAGCCTGACGCGCACATAATCCACGCGGCCCTGGGCCGAGGCGAGGTTGCGGTTGAGAACGGCCTGCACGGGAAATTTACGCGTATCCGCGGAAAGGCCGTTCAGCCGATCCAGAAAGGGGCGGACGACCACGGCGAAGACCACCATGGCCGAGGCGGCATGCCCGGGAAGCCCCCAGAAGGGTTTATGGCCGGAGCGGGCCAGGATCGTGGGCTTGCCGGGACTGATGGAAATACCATGTACGAGAATGTTGGTGTCGGGCAGGCTTTCCAGGACCTCCACGGTAAAATCCCGGGTGCCCACCGAACTGCCGCCGGAAATCAGCACCATGTCGGTGGTCCGCAGGGCGAGTTGGCAGCGCGCCATCAGATCCTCGCGGCTGTCCTTGACGATACCGAAGGCCACGGGTACGCCGCCGGCTTCCAGGACCTGGCCGGAGAGGGAATGGGTGTTGATATCGCGGATCTGGCCCTCTCCGGGTACCTGGTCTACCGGCACCACCTCGTCACCGGTGGAGATGATGCCCACCATGGGACGCCGGAATACACTCACCGCCATTTTTCCGCAGGCGGCGATCAGGCCGGCCTCCTGGGGGCGGATGCGCCGTCCACGGACCAGGGCGACCTCACTGCGTTGAATGTCTTCGCCTTTCTCGATGGTGTTCTGACCCGGCGCAATGCTGCGATAGGCTTCGATGGTGGTGTCGTCGAGCGTGTCGATGTACTCCACCATGATCACGCTGTCCGCACCCATGGGCAGCATGCCGCCGGTGGCGATGCGGGCCGCTTCGCCGGGGCCGATGGAGAAGTCGGGGCGCACGCCCATGGGAATCTGGCCCTTGATGGTCAGATAGGCCGGGTTGGCCTCGGACGCCCCGAAGGTCGATGCGGCCTTGACGGCATAGCCATCCATGGTGGAGCGGTTGAAATCGGGAATATCCACATCGCTGTGGATGTCCTCGGCCAGGACCCGTCCCAGGGACTCGACCAGTGGTACCACCTCGGTGTCCACCGCGTGAAAATCGGCGGCCTGGGCAACTACCGCCTCGATGGTTTCGACGTTGAAAAACGCTTTCATGGCAATTCGAACACTTTCTGCTGCCAGCTTTTCAGGCTGGTTGCGCGGATCATGGGGTGTGCTCCGTTTGACCGGCGGTATTGTGTGTCATACATTGACGGTTACGTAAACAAGGCCATCTATATCACATGAGACGTAACGGAAACAGCACTTATGGAAACTTGCATCAATCACCCGGACAAGCCCGCCGCCTTGGTATGCACGAAATATCAGCAACACTACTGTGAAACCTGCGCACATTGCCGGGATCCCAAACTCTACTGCAAACACAGGACGGCTTGCCCCATCTGGTTTATCGCCAAGGACAGTGAGAACGGATGGGGATAAGGACGTTGACCGTAACATCGGATCGCGCCTTCATCGTTTTGCTGAGTATTTTTATTGGCTGCATCACCATCGCTTCCGTTTTGGCAAGCAAAATTATTGCCATTTGAATTAATCCATCCTTTGGCAGGAGCTGGATCATGACCGACAACTACACAAAAATCGTCAACGACAACCTCGGAAAGCTGTATGCCAACCTGCCTGACGACCTGGCGGCCCGCCTGCCGGCCGAGCGTGACGGACAGGCCTTTACCTTCACGGCCTTCGGCCGGTCGTGCAGGATCACCCCCGATGGCATCACCCTGGATGGAGAGACAGTACCGGGCGTGATCGGCATCCTGCTCTCCCTGTACGCCTTGAATGCCAGCACGGAAGCGCCGATTCTCGAACCCCTGAAGGCATTCAAGGAGTTCCCCGATTCGGCGCCCTATGTGGGCGCGTTCGCCTCCCACACGGAGCAGATCCTCGTACCCGCCGTATCCAAGATCCGACTGAAAATGGATCTGATCAAACAGCGCCTGGACGGCCAGGCGGCACCGTCTGCCACGGGCGGCGATTTCGCCTTTGTCGTCCGGCCCTTGCCCAAAATCGACCTGTGCTACATCTTTTATGAAGCCGACGAGGATTTTCCGCCGTCGGTGACCTGCCTGTATGCCAACAATGCCAACCGCTTCATGCCCATGGACGGGCTGGCCGATGTGGGCGAGTATACGTCGAAGACGATTTTGAGTCTGATCTGACTGTCCGAAAAAGGCCCCCGAATATCAACGGACCGGCACCGGCCTTGCCCACAGGGGCGCACCCGAGCCAGTCGCACTTCCATTTGCCGGCGGTTCTGTCAGCCCATATTGATGGTTTTCCGAACGCTTAAAAGATGCTATAAAAATTAACCGATCCTCCATTCCTGCCCAAAAAACAGCGCCAATCATCAACCCGCAAAGAAGAAGGCACCATGAGACGTAACCTCGTTATCTGTCTATTTGCCTGCTCGTTGTGGCTACTGGTCTCCTGTGGCGAGCAAAAAAACACACCGGCACCTGCCGCTCCCCCGCCGCCTGATGTTTCCGTTGTTGAAACCAAGGCTCAGGATGTCCCCATCTATCTGGAGTTCGTGGGAGAGACACACGGACTGAAGGATATTGCCATCCGGGCCCGGATCGAGGGCTTTCTCAACGGGATTTTTTTTCAGGAAGGCCGTGAGGTGAAAAAGGGAAGTCTGCTCTACAGCCTGGAAAACCAGACCTATGAAGAGAAGGTTGCCGCCCGGATGAGTAACGTTGCCGAGGCGCAAACCATGCTGGCGAAAGCCAAGGGGGACCTGAGTCGCATCCGTCCCCTGGCCAAGATCAACGCGGTGAGTCAGAGCGACCTGGACGAGGCCGTGGCGGCTTACGAGGCAGAGCTTTCGTCGGTAGAGGCCGCCAAGGCCAACCTGAGGGCCGCCCAGGTTGAACTGAGTTATACCAAAATCTACTCCCCCGTCGACGGCATCATCGGTAAAACCCAGGCCAAGGTGGGGGATTTCGTTGGACGCGACCCCAACCCGGTGATCCTGAACACGGTTTCCCAGGTGGATACGGTTCTGGTTTCCTTCTTTATCACTGAAACCCAATACCTTGCGGTAGCCCACTATCTCCGCGGTGTGGACACGAAGCGCGACCAGGAGGAGGGGCTTCAACTGGAGCTGATCCTGATTGACGGGTCGGTCTACAACCATCCCGGCAAGGTGGATTTTATCAACCGTGAAGTGGACACCACGACCGGCGCCATGCTGGTCCAGGCCTCTTTTCCCAATCCCGAGAAACTCCTGCGACCCGGCCAGTTCGCCAAGGTGCGGGTAAAGGGCCAGGTGATAAGGGACGGCATCCTGATCCCCCAGCGCTGCGTGATGGAACTTCAGGGGCTGTACAATGTGTTTGTGGTCGACGGAAACAGCAAGGTTCAGACCCGTGAGGTGACCGTGGGCCCCAAGGTCGGCTCTTCCTGGTTGATCACCGACGGCCTCACGTCCGGCGAACGGGTGATTTATGAAGGCCTGCAAAAGGTCAAGATGGTGCCACGGTCAAGCCGACAGTCGTGGACCTGAATTCAACCGACCAGGGAAAAAAGTGATCTGTTATGGGTGATTTTTTTGTCAGACGGCCCATCGTGGCCATGGTGATTGCCATCTTCATGGTCATCGTGGGTGTCGTATTCATGAGCGGTCTGCCCATGGAACAATATCCGGATATCACCCCGCCCATCGTCCAGGTGCGGGCCACCTACACCGGAGCCAATGCCGTCAGTGTGGAGCAGTCGGTGGCCACACCGCTGGAGCAACAGATCAACGGTGTGGACAACATGATCTACATGAAGTCCACCAACGCCAACGACGGCACCATGTCCATCCAGGTCTCCTTTGACATCGGCACCGATCCGGACATGAACACGGTGTTCACCCAGAACCGGGTCGCCGCGGCCACGGCCAAGCTGCCCGAAGAGGTCAAACGGCTGGGCGTGGCCACCGAAAAATCCCTGCCCAACATTCTCATGCTGATCGCCCTGACGGCCGACGATCCCCGCTTCGACCAGCAGTTTCTGGGCAACTACGCCTGATCAACATCAGGGACATCCTGGCGCGCATCAAGGGCATCGGCCGGGTCAACGTCATTGGCGCCAGCGACTACTCCATGCGCATCTGGATCAAGCCCGACCGCCTGGCCCATTTGGGCATCAGCATCCCCGAAATCGTGGACGCCATCCGTGCCCAGAGCGTGGTGGTGCCCGGCGGCAAGTTCGGGGCCGAGCCGGCCCCGCCGGGAACCGAATTCACCTATACGGTGCGCCTGCCCGAGCGGCTGCAGAGCGAAAGGGAGTTCGGTGAGATCGTCGTGCGCACCACGGCGGAAGGGGCGCAGGTGAAGATCAAGCACATCGCCCGGGTGGAACTGGGCGTTGAGACGTACAACGCCTTCACCCGGCTGGGCGGCAAGCCATGCGCCATGATCGCCCTGTACCAGGCGCCGGGGTCCAATGCCGTGGCCCTGGCCGAGGCGGTGAAAAAAACCATGGCCGATATGTCCCGGTCCTTTCCCAAAAGCATACGCTATGACATCAGCCTGGACACGACCCGGGCCATTACCGCGGGCATTCATGAGATCGTTGTCACCCTGGTCGTGGCCCTGGCGCTGGTGATCCTGGTGGTCTATGTCTTTATTCAGGACTGGCGGGCGGCCCTGATTCCCACCATCGCCATTCCGGTTTCGCTGATTGGTGCGTTTATCGTTTTTCCCATGATCGGGTTCACCATCAATGTGTTGTCGCTGCTGGGACTGGTGCTGGCCATCGGCATCGTGGTCGACGATGCCATCGTTGTGGTGGAAGCCGTGCAGGTGAATATCGAAAAAGGCATGCCGCCCAAGGACGCCACCCGGGCGGCCATGAAAGAGGTCACCGCGCCGGTGGTCGCCACCACCCTGGTGCTGGTGGCGGTGTTCATCCCCGTGGCCGTGATGGGCGGGATCACCGGCCGGCTGTATCAGCAGTTCGCCATCACCGTGGCCGTATCGGTGGTCTTCTCTTCCATCAACGCCCTCACCCTGAGCCCGGCGCTGTGCGGTATCCTGCTGCGCAAGCAAAAGCCCATGCGCGGCCCCCTGGGCGCGTTTTTCCGGCTCTTCAACAAGGTGTTCGACAAGTCCACGCAAGGTTATACCGGCCTGGTGCGATTCATGACCCGGCGGATCGCCATCGGTTTGGTATTCATCCTCGTACTGACCGGTGGATTGGGGATTTTGGGAAAACTGCTGCCCGGCGGCTTCATGCCCAGCGAGGACATGGGATACCTGTTGATCAACGTTCAGTTGCCCGATGCCGCGTCCCTGCAGCGTTCTGACGCGGTGGTGAAAAAGGTCGAACAGATCGTCGGCAGGCACCCCGAGGTGGAGTATGTCACCGTGGCCACGGGGTTCAGCCTGATATCGGGCAGCATGTCCTCCAATGCCGGGTTTGTTTTCGTTGCCCTCAAGGATTGGGGGCTTCGTGAAAAAACGGTCGGCGATCTGGTGGCCGTGTTGAACCGTGAATTTTTCATGGGCATCAACGAGGCCCAGGTATTTGCCTTCGGTCCACCGGCCATTCCCGGACTGGGCAACGGATCCGGGTTTACCCTGATGGTTCAGGACCGGGGGGGCAACACCCCGGAATACCTGGCCGAGAAAAGCGCCCACTTCATCCAGGCCGCCCTGGCGCGACCGGAAATCGGGTCCATCTTCACCACCTTCCGGGCCGGCGTGCCCCAGCGCTACATGGAGATCAACCGGGACAAGGTGCTCAAGGCCGGCGTGAGCCTGAACGATATCTATACGACCGTGGGCGCCTTTCTCGGCGGATCCTACGTCAACGATTTCAACCGCTTCGGGCGGCTCTACAAGGCCTACATTCAGGCCGAACCCGAATACCGCATCAGCGAGGATCGCATCAACCTGTTCTTCGTCAAGAACCGGGATGGAAAAGCGGTGCCCCTGAGCAGCTTCGTCACCGTCAGAGCCATCTCCGGTCCGGATTTTACCAACCGCTTCAACCTTTACCGGGCCATTGAACTGACCGGCGGGCCGGCCCCCGGATACACCTCGGCCCAGGCCCTGGATGCCCTGGAAGCGGTGGCGGCGGACGCCCTGCCCGATGACATGGGATATGCCTGGAGCAACATGTCTTTTCAGGAGAAGCAGGCCTCGGGCACCGGGGCGATCGTTTTCGTCTTCTCCCTGCTGTTCGTGTTTCTGATTCTGGCTGCCCAATATGAGAGCTGGTCATTGCCCTTCAGTATCCTGTTGGGTACGCCCTTTGCCGTTTTCGGCGCCTTTCTGGCGCTCTATCTGGCCCGGCTGTTCAGTCCCAGTTTCGAATTGAACGTGTTCGCCCAGATCGCCCTGGTGATGCTGATTGCCATGGCCGCCAAGAATGCCATTCTCATCGTCGAATTCGCCAACATTGAATTCAAAAACGGCCTGTCGCTTTTCGATGCCGCCGTCAAGGCGGCCCAGTTGCGCTTCCGGCCAATCCTGATGACCGCGTTTTCGTTTATCCTGGGCGTTTTTCCCCTGGTGGTGGCTTCCGGGGCCGGTGCCCAGGCCCGGGTGGTGATGGGCATGGCGCTGCTCGGCGGAATGACCCTGGCGACCCTGCTGGGCGTTCTTTTCTACCCCATGCTGTTCGTCTTCGTCGGCAAACTCGCCCGCTATGAGAAAAAGAGAGACCGTCAACAGCAGCAGGTATAAAGGGGCACGATGGATACACACAAGATAATATGCAACGGTTTCAAGCGGTTCGTTCTGGTCGCGGTCCTGTTTGCCGGCTGTGCCGTGGGACCGGACTTCACCGATCCGGTGGTCCGCGTACCGGACGCCTACCGCACCCCGGTGATGCCTGCCGATACTGCCGCCGATCTTAACTGGTGGGAATTGTTTGATGACCCGCTGCTGTATCGCCTGGTCGCCACGGCTCTCGAAAACAACCGCGATCTGCAAATCGCGGCCAGCCGCATCGAACAGGCCCGGGCGACGGTCGGCTTTACGCGCGCCGACCAGTATCCGCAACTGGATGGCCAGGCCGGGGCATCTATCGGCAATTTCAGCGGCGGTTCCCGATCCACGGATACCAACGCGAGCGTCTATCTGGCCGCGCCGCTGACCTGGGAGGTCGATTTCTGGGGCAAATACCGGCGGTCCACCGAGGCGGCACGGGCAGAATTGGTGGCATCCGACTACGGGCTGAAAACCATTCAATTGTCGTTGATCGCCGGTGTCGTCAGCACCTATTATCAGATATTGGATTACCGGCAGCGCCTGGATATATCGGTGTCCACCCTGGCGTCGCGATCCAGGAGCCTCGAGATTATCCAGCAGCGCTTCGGTGAGGGGATCATTGCCGAAATCGATGTCAACCAGGCACAGATTCAAAAGGAGATCGCCGCGGCTGCGATCCCCTTGTACGAACGCGCCATCGCCCAGACCGAAAATCGGCTCAGTATCCTGTTGGGCCAACTGCCGGGAGCCATCGAGACGACCCGGGCACTGTCCGCCCAACCGCTACCGCCCGACATCCCGGTGGGCATGCCGTCGACCCTGTTGGATCGCCGTCCGGACATCGTTCAGGCCAAATATCAGCTCAAGGCACAGACCGAGCGGATCGGTGTCGCCCAGGCCTTGCGCCTGCCGGCGGTTTCCCTGACCGGCACCCTGGGGGTGGCCAACACGGAAATCGGCACCATCACCAGTAAGGGCGAAGCCTGGTCCATTGGTGGCCAGCTCTTGGCACCGATTCTCGATTTCGGTAAGAACAAACGGCGCGTGGAGATCGAGGAGGAGAAAACCCGCCAAGCCCTTTTCCAGTATCAATCCACCGTGTTGACCGCATTTCGCGAAGTCGAGGATGCCCTGGTGGCGATCCGGACCTACCGCCAGGAACTGGCCGCCACCCAACGCCAGCAACGCGCCGCCAAAAACGCCAATGCCCTGTCCAAGGAGCGCTACAACCGGGGGGTGAGCAGCTATCTGGAGGTCCTGGATACCGAACGGACGCTGTTTTCCGCGGAACTGCAACTGTCCGAACTTCAACAATTGTACCTGGGCGCCTACGTCAACCTCTACAAAGCCCTTGGCGGTGGATGGATCACCCCGGATGCGCCGGTGCACGATTCCGCCCCGTAATTTCCCCCTGCCCAGGATCGACCTGTGCTGTCTCGGTCCGATCTGCTCATCTCCTACCCGCATCATTTGCCCTTCAATTATCAAAGGATGAGTCAGTCTGACCCAAACGCTGCACTGAAAATGGGGCAGATTGTCCCATTCTTGCCAATGCATACAGCTTCGAAAGCTAAGAACCCGCCCCATCCATCGACGCATGAGAACTTCAAGAAAAATCAGGGTGTTCTATTTTGTTATAATTTTTAAGGGTTATGAATTAACAAAATCATCTTCAGGGGAAATAGCAAATACTTGGTCCATGATTTGCGATACGGTCCCTCAAGATGACCGCATTTTCAAGGGGAGACGGCTCGATTGTGCCACCGGCGGCGCCGGATTGACAGGCGGGGATGGTCATCCCATCGGTTTCCAAAGTGCATTTGTATACAATTTATATTTTATAATAACCGTTGGTTGGATCCAATTTGGGGTGCTTTTTTAGGGACTTTGTTGTGTCAAGATTGACATAGTCCGGCGGGCGCGATAGAAAATTAGTTGTCGTTCTCTCGCTTTGCTTTCATCCCAAATGCTTGTTGTTGACTCCGGCGCCCGATGCTCTGCAGTCGTACCCGTGTGCCGCCATGGCCTGTTTTTGCATTGACCATCCATTCTGTAGCGAGGTGAACCAAGCGATGAAATCGATTCCTGTTGCCGATGCTGTTGGCATGGTGCTTGGGCACGATGTCACCCGTATTATCCCGGGTCGGGAGAAGGCCCGGCCTTTCGCAAGGGCCATATCATCCAAACGGAGGAGATCCCCGTTCTTCTCGACATGGGCAAGGCCAACATCTTTGTCCTCGATCTGCCTGAAGGCATGCTGCACGAGGACGATGCCGCCGGCCGCCTCGCCCGTGCGGCGGTGGGTTCGGGTATCCGCTTGAGCGGACCCTTGGAAGGCAAGGTCAGCCTGATCGCCCAAGCGGACGGCCTGCTCAAGATCGATGTGCCTGCCTTGACGCGGGTGAATGCCGTCGGGCAGATCACCTTTGCCACCCTGCACACCTCTCAGCCTGTCAGCGCCGGTCAAACCGTGGCCGGTGTGCGCGTCGTCCCGCTGATTATCGATGCCCATACGATTACCGCCGCCGAGGCGATCTGTGCCAAAGCCGCGCCCCTGATCCAGGTCAAACCGTTCAAGGCCCGCCGGGTGGGTGTGGTCACCACCGGCAGTGAGGTTTACCACGGTCGCATCAAGGATCAGTTCGGGCCGGTCCTGGAGAAGAAATTCAATGCCTTGGGCAGCCGGGTCATGCGCCAAATCCTCGTTTCCGATGATCCGCAGATGACCGTCGAAGCCATTCATACGTTGATCGCAGAAGGCGCCGACATGGTCATGGTGACCGGCGGCATGTCGGTGGATCCCGACGATCAGACACCGGCCAGCATCCGGGCGGCCGGCGCTCGGGTGATCAGCTACGGGGCACCGGTCTTCCCCGGGGCCATGTTCATGCTGGCCACCATCGGCGACGTGCCGGTGGCCGGTCTGCCGGGGTGTGTGATGTATTACCGTACCAGCATCTTCGACCTCGTGATGCCGCGCCTTTTGGCCGGGGAGACGATCACGGCCGAGGATATCGCCGCCATGGGACACGGCGGGCTGTGTGCCGGTTGTGCGGATTGCCGTTTCCCCTTGTGCGGTTTTGGCAAGGGGGTTTGCTGAATAGGAATCGCATCCAACGACGAATTAACACAAAAGGGAGGAATTATGATTACACGCAACATCATGTTGAATGGTAGCAACAAGGTGGTCATTGCCTCGGAAAACGAAACCCTGGCCACCATCCTGCGTGCCCAGCTGGGACTCACCGGAACCAAGGTCGGCTGCGGCCAGGGTCAGTGCGGCGCCTGTAACGTTATCATGGACGGCAAACTGGTCCGTTCCTGCATCACCAAACTGTCCCGGGTCGCCGATGGCGCCACGGTGACGACGATCGAAGGCATCGGAACACCTGCCGGGCTGCATCCGCTGCAGCTGGCTGGGTCGCCTATGGTTGTGCCCAGTGCGGATTCTGCAGCCCCGGTTTCATCGTTTCGGCCAAAGTTCTCCTGGACGAGAATCCCGACCCGACCCGTGATCAGGTCCGCGAATGGTTTCAGAAACACCGGAACGTCTGCCGTTGTACCGGATACAAACCGCTGGTCGACGCGGTCATGGATGCTGCCAAGGTCCTGCGCGGCGAGATGGCTGCCGATGAACTGAATTTCAAGATTCCCGAGGACGGACGCATCTGGGGCACCAAATACCCGCGGCCGACGGCCATTGCCAAGGTGACCGGCACACTGGATTATGGCGCCGATTTGGGCCTCAAGCTGCCCGATGATCGGCTGAACATGGCGCTGGTCCAGGCCACCATCTCCCATGCCAACATCAAGGGGATCGATACCAGCGAAGCCGAAAAAATGCCGGGGGTGGTCAAGATTATCACCCACAAGGACGTGCCCGGCAAGAACCGCATTACCGGCCTGATCACCTTCCCGTCCAACAAGGGAGACGGCTGGGAACGCCCCATTTTAAACGATAGCAAGGTGTTTCAGTATGGCGATGCCATTGCCATCGTCTGTGCCGACACCGAGCATCACGCCAAGGATGCGGCCGCCAAGGTCAAGGTCGACCTGGAGCCGCTGCCCGAATACATGAGCGCCCCGGCGGCCATGGCCGACGATGCCATCGAGATCCATCCGGGAACGCCTAACATTTACTACATTCAGAAGATCGCCAAGGGGGAGGAGACCGCTCCCATTTTCGATGCTGCCGATGTGGTGGTGGAGGACGACTTCTATGTGGGCCGTCAGCCGCACCTGCCCATCGAACCGGATGTGGGCTTCGCCTACAAAAACGATGACGGAAAATTGGTCGTCCATTCCAAATCCATCGGCCTGCACCTGCATGCGGCCATGATCGCACCTGGCATGGGGGTGGAACTGGAAGACCTGATCATGGTCCAGAACCCGGCCGGCGGCACTTTCGGCTACAAGTTCAGCCCCACCATGGAGGCCCTCGTGGGCGTGGCCGCCCTGGTCACCGGCCGGCCATGCTTCCTCAAATACGACTACCAGCAACAGCAGGCATACACCGGCAAGCGTTCGCCGTTTTTCATGAACATGCGCTTCGCCGCCGACAAGGATGGCAAACTGCTGGCCATGGAGACCGACTACAGCGTGGATCATGGCCCCTATTCGGAGTTCGGCGACCTGTTGACCCTGCGGGGCACCCAGTTCATGGGGGCGGGGTATGACATTCCCAACATTCGTGGCGAGGGACGTACCGTGTGCACCAACCACGCCTGGGGATCGGCCTTCCGCGGGTATGGTGCGCCCCAGAGCGAATTCGCCTCCGAAGTGCTCATGGATGAACTGGCCGAGAAGCTGGGCGCGATCCCCTGGAACTGCGCTACAAGAATGCCTACCGCGAAGGATCCACCACGCCCACGGGCCAGGCACCGGAGGTTTATTCGCTGCCGGAAATGATCGACAAGCTGCGCCCGAAATACACGGCGGCCCTGGATAAAGCCAAAGCCGAATCCACCGATGCGGTTAAAAAGGGCGTGGGCGTTTCCATCGGTGTTTACGGCTGCGGTCTGGATGGACCGGACACCTCCGAAGCCTGGGCAGAGCTCAATAAGGATAATACAGTCACCATCTTCAACTGCTGGGAGGACCATGGTCAGGGCGCCGACGCCGGAACTGGGGGTAGCTTACGAGGCCCTGCGGGTGACCGGGATTACGCCGGATCGCATCCGGCTGGTGATGAACGATACCAGCAAGGCGCCCAACTCGGGTCCTGCCGGCGGCAGCCGCAGCCAGGTGATGGCCGGACAGGCCACCAAAAATGCCGCCGAGGCACTGGCGGCGGGGATGAAGAAGCCGGACGGCACCTACCGCGATTATGCCCAGATGAAGGCCGATGATATTCCGGTGCACTATGTGGGCAAATGGACCGCCCCGGCCCGGGATTGTGACGCGAACAGCCAGGGTGAACCCTTCTCCGTCTATATGTACGGCGTCTTCATGGCCGAGGTGGCCGTGGATATCGCCACCGGTAAAACCACCGTGGAGAAGATGACCCTGGTGGCTGATGTCGGATCGGTCAACAACCGCCTGGTGGTGGATGGCCAGCTTTACGGCGGCCTGGCCCAGGGCATCGGCCTGGCCCTGACCGAGGACTACGAAGATATCAAGAAGCATTCCACCCTGGCCGGCGCCGGGGTTCCGTACATCAAACAGATTCCCGACGACATGGAATTGATCTATGTGGAAACCCCGCGCAAGGATGGCCCCTTCGGTGCCGCCGGGTCGGGTGAGCTTCCCCTGACCAGTCCCCATGCGGCGGTGATCAACGGCATTTACAACGCCTGCGGTGTGCGCGTCACCCGTCTGCCGGCGCTACCGGAAAAGGTCTTGGCCGGTTTGCAGGCAAAGTAGGTCAACGATACGTCTCCGGGCCGGCTGGGTGCGGCCCGGAGCGTCCTTTCCGAGGCGATCTTCGGTTGTGTTTTGCCGAGGGTCGCCTTTGGTGGATATGGATTCCCCGGAGGCTACCCTCCGGGAAAAAGGATGCGTCAATGGATCAGATCGAACTGCGGCAGTGGGAAAACCGTTGTATTCAGGAGGAGCCGGCACCCTGCGTCGCCGCTTGCCCGTTGCATGTGGATGTGCGTACTGATCGGGCATGTGGCTGGCGGCGACTGGGCCAAGGCCCTGATGGTGTTAAACAAGGTCATGCCTCTGTCGGGAATTTTGGGGCGCATCTGCGACGCCCCTTGCCAGACGACATGCAACCGAGCCAAGGTCGGGGAGGCGATCCGAATCGCCGATCTGGAGCGGGCTTGCGTCGACCATGCCGGGCGGCCCCGACGAGTTCTGCCGTTGCCGCAAAAAACATCCAGGTGGCTGTGGCGGGCAGTGGCCTCAGCAGCCTGACCGTGGCCTGGGATCTGGCACGCAAGGGGTACGCGGTGACGGTGATCGAGCCGGGCGGGACAGTGGGTGGCAACCTGGTGCGACGCTATCCTCAACGGCTCACCGACGCGATCGTCGCGGCGGAGCTGGATCATCTTTCTCGCATCGGGGTACGCTTCGAGACGAATGGCAGCGTGGATCCAGATGGCCTCATGCAAGCCGATGCGGCCGTTTATATCGGCTTGGATGCGGTGCCCGCCGATGCTGTCGGGCTTGACCGTACCGACCTGGGGATGTTTCGGTTTGCCGGCGACACCGGCCGGGAGGGGCTCTTTGCCGGTGGCAGCATCCCTCGCCGGTCTGGCAGGCGGCCTCGGGCCGCTGGTGTGCCACCTCCATGGATCGCTGGCTGCAGAAGGTCTCCATGGACGCCGGCCGGGAGAAGGAGGGGCCCATCGAGACCCGGCTTTTCACCAACCTGGAGGCGTGACTGCCCTGCCTGCGGTGGGCATGGCCGATCCGTCGACCGGCTACACCGAGGATGAAGCCCAACATGAAGCCGGCCGGTGCCTGCAGTGTCAATGCCTTGAATGCGTCAAGGTATGCGCGTATCTGGGGCACTTCGGCGGCTACCCCAAACGATACGCCCGGGAGATCTACAACAACGAGTCCATTGTCATGGGTGAGCGTAAGGCCAACCGGCTGATCAACGCGTGCAGTCTGTGCGGCTTGTGCGAAACGGTCTGCCCCAACGATTTCGCCATGCAGGACCTCTGCCTGATGGTTCGCCAGAGCATGGTCCAACGGGGCAAGATGCCGCCCTCGGCCCACGACTTCGCCCTCCAGGACATGGCCTTCTCCCAAAGCGATGCCTTTTCCCTGGCGCGCCATGCACCCGGCATGGACGGCAGCCGCTACCTGTTTTTTCCCGGTTGCCAGCTCAGCGCCTCGGCTCCCGGCCACGTGCGGCGGGTGTATGCGCATCTGCGCACGGAACTTTCCGGTGGCGTGGCCTGATGCTGGGCTGTTGCGGCGCACCGGCGCACTGGGCCGGTCAGCAGGCCCTGTTTCAGGAAACTCTGGATCGCTGGTTGGCCACTTGGAACGATCTCAAGCGGCCCCAGCCGATCGTGGCCTGTTCCAGCTGCCTGCAGATGTTTACCCGCCACTTGCCGGAAGCGGACGTCATCAGCCTGTGGGAGGTGCTGGAAACCGCCGGCCTCCCCCATGCGGCACCGCCGCCGCTGGACGGCCCCCTGGCGATCCACGATCCCTGTACCACCCGTGACGAACCGGACGTCCAAGCGGCCGTCCGGCGATTGCTCGATTGGGCCG
>NZ_BBCC01000080.1 GCF_001311845.1 Desulfosarcina cetonica JCM 12296
GTTGAAAGATTTGCATGCCGGAGGATTACCTTGCTGATGATTTCGATAGGCACACCGGAACGAGAGGCATAGGTCGCGGAATGCCGACGCAGATCGTGAGGGCGGAGTTTAACACCAACTATTTTGCCGGATTTTATCACCATGATCCTGGCTGCTTCATAGGATAGTCTGTTTGAAACTCAGGAATAGGATCATTATTCTGGAATGTTCCGATCCAGCGGCAGCGCTTTTCGCCGACCGCTGGAATCGGTTAGCTAAAAATTCTTTACTTTGGAACTTTGCTCAGCGGAATACTCAGTGCCTCGGCCACACCTTCGCCGTAAGCCGGGTTCGCCTTCAGGCAGTTGCTGATGTGGCGAATCTTGATCATCTCAGGCACATCGTCCATAGCCCTGGCGGTATTGCCAAACAGTGCCTCTTGTTGCTCTTTGTTCATCAGGCTAAATAGTTTGCCTGGCTGGGTATAGTAATCGCTGTCATCTTCACGGGCGTTCCAGTGGGCAGCGGCTCCGCTCAGTTCCAGAGGCGGTTCAGAAAAATCAGGCTGTTCCTGCCACTCACCATAACTGTTGGGCTCATAGCCAAGCATTGATCCGTAATTACCGTCCACCCGCATCTGGCCATCACGGTGATAACTATGGAAGGGACAACGAGCCTTATTCACCGGGATCAGGTGATGGTTGACTCCTAACCGGTAACGCTGAGTGTCGCCGTAGGAAAAAAGCCTTCCTTGGAGCATCTTGTCTGGGGAGAAGCTGATGCCCGGCACCACATTTGCCGGGTTAAACGCCGACTGCTCCACCTCGGCAAAATAGTTTTCCGGGTTCTTGTTAAGCTCCATAACCCCGACCTCGATAAGGGGATAATCCTTTTTATACCAGACCTTGGTCAGATCAAAAGGATTGTAAGGGTGGTTGTCGGCCTGTTGCTCGGTCATGATCTGGACGGACAGTGTCCAGCGCGGAAACTCGCCTTTCTCGATGGAGTAGTATAGGTCGCGCTGATTGCTCTCACGGCATTTGCCGATCACCGCCTCGGCTTCCGCATCGGTCAGACACTTGATGCCCTGCTGCGTCTTAAAGTGAAACTTGCACCAATAACGCTCGTTGTTGGCGTTGATGAAGCTGAAGGTGTGGCTTCCATATCCGTTCATGTGACGAAAGGAGAATGGAATGCCCCGCTCGCTCATCGTGATGGTCACCTGGTGCAAGGCTTCGGGCAGGGATGTCCAGAAATCCCAGTTGCTTTTTGCGCTTCGTAGGTTAGTGCGCGGATCTCGATGGACAACATGGTTGAGGTCCGGAAATTTGAGCGGGTCACGGAGGAAGAAGACCGGTGTGTTATTGCCCACCAGATCCCAGTTGCCCTCCTCGGTGTAGAATTTGAGCGCAAAGCCCCGGATGTCTCGCTCAGCATCGGCGGCACCGCGTTCTCCGGCCACGGTGGAAAAGCGCGCGAACAGCTCAGTTTTCTTGCCGATCTTGGAAAAGATCTTGGCGCGGGTGTATTGTGTGATGTCGTGGGTTACGGTGAAGGTGCCATATGCTCCGGAGCCTTTGGCGTGCATCCGCCGTTCGGGGATCACCTCCCTGTCGAAATGGGCCATTTTTCCAGATACCAGACATCCTGCAGCAGTTGCGGCCCGCGAGGGCCAGCGGTCATGACGTTCTGGTTGTCCGACACTGGAGCCCCAGCGTTGGTAGTGAGTTTTTTCTTATCATCTGTCATCAACGTTTTCCTTTTCTGTTATTTGGTTTAGTTCTGAAAACGCAAATCGCTTATTCTCCATCTGGGGTAACAACAAAACCGCTTTTCCCGAGACCGGTTGCCGATGAGGTCCCGGCGATTCTCGCAAGATAGGAATCACCCAGCTTCTCGATGTGCCCACCAATGTTGTCGAAATAGTTCATGTGGATCTGTTCTTCATCGATAACTGTCTCGAAAATCTTCATGGTCGTGCTGTCACCGTTTTCCCTGCAGGTTTGAAGGTATCCGTTATACGCATCAATCGTGTCGTCCTCCAGTTTTGTATCGAAGGGGAAGATGCAATTGACTTCCTGGCCCTTGGTCACTTTGGCCGCCAACTCCGAGGTCGGCTCTCCTCCAAGTTCCTTGATACGTTCGGCAAACATTTCCGCGTGACGCATCTCATCGATGGCGATCAGTTTGATCTTGGCTGCCAGTTCGCCGTAATCCATGTCGTCCAGGTTATAGTGCTGGTTCATGTACTGGCTGATCGCGTGCAATTCCATAGATCGAGCCTGATTCAACACGTCGATCACTACTTTTTTGCGTTCATCCTTTTTCTTTGCCATTGTGTTCTCCTTTTTGTCGTTGCGGTGTTGTGAAATAGGCAATCCTATATGTTTCCGGCGCTATAGTCCGGCCCATTCTTCAACCAAACTGCCAGCACCATGCCCAGCATGGCAAGGCATTCCATGTCCAGGTAGGAATCAGCATATTTTTCGAACAAGATCGAACAGTCTGCGGGAAATTCATCATCCTTGTCATTGAACAACATGAGAAGGTCAAGCCTCGGAAGGGCCGGGAACCGAATGGCCAGATCGCAGTTGAACGGAGCATCACTGGGGATGCCACCCAGCTTACCGCACGCATGTTTCAGATCGTCCAGCCGGTCGGAGAAGGTATTGCTGATGGGCATTTCCGCGGTATTCCGGAAACCGCCCGCAAAAGGCGCCGCATCTTTATAGCTGTGGTATTTTATCCATTCCGTACTGATTGACGGTTCCTCCTTGGGACATAGTAGAAGGTACTTGCATAGAATCACGCTGACAGCATGGATCGGCCGCTGTCCATCACTATTCATGACGCCTTTACCCGAAACACGATGCGGAATCCCGAAAAAAGGGATTACCGCCGTGTCCTCATCGACTTCGATGCCGAGTCGGCTGCTGACGAAGTTTAAATCGATGGCGGACACATCGGCGATGTAGTTCATGTAAATCTCATCAAAAACTGGTGCTTGCTTCATCATTTCTTCCCTTTACCATAATCTCCAGAAGGCCTTGCCTTCCCTTTTTTCGCCTCGGACCTTTTCCATATGTCGGAGCGTGGCGAACTCTCGCTCCAGATCTTTTAACTGAAGGTTCTGACCGACTTTCGTCAGCAATTGTTTCGGCTCCATGGAGCCGTTTTCCTCCAGAAGCTTAAGAATCTCTGACTGAAGAGGGGTCAGTGCACTATTTTTACCTGCATGCTTTTCATAGTTTTTGGCACTGTGGACCGCCCAGGGATCACACGTTTTCATAGGCGAGAGTATCTCAATGCAGCAATCCTCACAGAGGTTTTGCCCAAGGTGCTCTCTTTCTTCTCCAGGCTCGATCTCTTGATTGCAGCGATCACATTTCATGCTGACCTCCCAGTGTCTTTTTCCAGTTCGTCCATCAGATACAATGCACAATAGGCAGCTGTGGGTCCGCCACCGATGAGAATCGCTACACCGGCGGCTTCCAAGATTTCCTCGCGGCTGGCGCCCAGTTGCAGGGCTCCCTTCACCTGTTCACGCAGACAGGGCTCACAGCGCAATGCTGCTGTTACCGCCACCATCATAAGCTTCTTCGTTTTCGCGTCCAGAACACCATCACTCGTCGCGGCTGCTTGCAGGCCACGGAATGCCTTCATTACGGACGGGAGTCCTTCTTCAATGGATGCAAGGGCATCTGTCAATTCCTGTTTCATATTCAGCCTCCTATACTTTAGCTGGTTATAATATGCGATTTAGAAAATGATTGAAAATTTAACGCCAGTAAGGAATCCAACTCCTTTTTGTAATCGCCGCTCGTCTCAGCAAGGCACTGTAGAATCGACTCAGAGAATGCTTCGAAGTCGGAATAATATTTCGAGTACAGGCATTTTTTCTTTACGAATTTCCACATTCTTTCGATCAGGTTGAGATTGGGAGAGTACGGTGGCAAAAACATTAGCTCAATGTTCAGCAGTTTTGCTGTATTTTGCACGAGCTTACACTTTTGATACCGGGCATTATCAAGAACAATGGAAATCGGGAAATCGTATGTACCGCTCAGCTTAATCAATAGCTGACAAACGCTGTATGAATTGATGTAACCGGCATTGGTGATCGTAATCATCTTATGGGTGATGGCATCGAGAGCGCCAAGTACATTAAACCGCTTTCTGCCCGACGGCGCTTTGATGAATAGTCTGGCAAAACACCACAGGTAACCCAAAAACGGTGCAAACACGAAATGCGCGGCATCCATAAAGAACAGGTGGCGCTGACCGACCTTTGCCTGTTCTATTCTTGGTTCAAGGTCTTTTTTTTAAATTCTTCTTGGGCCTCGGAATCAGCACTCGCAGGGATTGATCCGACTTTGCGGTACTTCATGCCAAGCTTTTTTAGAAATACACCAACTTGGGTCTTGCTGCGTCGAATTCCGGTCAGCCTTTCGATTTCAGCAGCCGCTTGTGCAATATTGGCAACCGGATTGTTCCGAAAATGCTGTTCAATTGAATCGCTGTATGTTTCCAGATCACTTTCAGGGCGATAAAAATTTACTTTTCTGACCTCATCAAGTCCGCCTTGCCGGTAAAGTCGCAGATATTTTGTCACGGCGTTGTCACAGGCACCCGATATTTTCGAAATCTGTTTGTGTGGGAGTCCCTGGCTTTTTAGCCAGAGGACTTCCATCCTGCGCTGAACTCGGGGAATGGGATGATGAAACCGCTCATATTCAATAGTTTTAAGTTCCTGCTCAGAGAACTCGACTTTTATCATTGTTTTCTCCCTGGTCATTTAAGGTTCAATGCATCCAGGGTAGTATGAAAAATAAAATGCCACTTGTCCAGCTTTAAATTAATATCGGCAAAAATTATCGTATTTTATTGCCACTCACAGTATAAAATAAAAATGGACCACTAAAGTTCGCATTTGTGCGATGGCCTTCGTGGTCCATATTTACAAATGTGCTGATCTATCAAAAACTATTTGTGATGGATCAAAAGAAATTCAGCCGCTTCAAGAATATTGAACCGGTGCTCTTGCAATGCCTTGAATCGAATTGCCCTGTTCGGTTCTAAGTCATACACTTGTCCGGCTATCGTCACTTCTATTTTCCCGGAAAGCACCATACACACTTCAGCGGTGTTTTCATGCCGCTCTGGCTCCCAAATTTTCCGAACACCTTTCTTTGCCCTAACGTGGTAAATCTCGAAGTCTGGGAACCATGTGTGGGAAACGTTGATTCCTTCTTTTTTGAATGTGTTCAGGGTGCCTTGCTCGCACTGGGCGACCTCGGCGAGACGGATCAATTCGCTCGAAGACAGGTTGAAAACACGGCTCAAGGATTCAATCGTGTCCAATGTGGGATTTCCGTAACCGCCTTCGATCTTCATGATCGTCGCTCTTGTCAAGCCGGCCTTCTTGGCCAGCTGGTCGGCGGTTAGGCCCCGTTTCATGCGAAGGGTACGGACAACCGAAAAATCAAATCGAGATAAATTTGTCATCAATTATCCTTGCTCTGAAATGTTAATTGTAATAACCATTTTGTAAAATTAAGTCAACTCCTCGATGGCCACCCAGTATTTATGGAATCATCATAGAAAAACATAATCACTTTCGTTGGTCATATTAAAATTTCAAATTTCCGATTTGACTTTATGAGCAAATGCTATTAAATTCTTAATTCCATTTCTAAAAAACTACACTTTAACAGATATTGATTGTTCACGATTTAAGAAAGGAGAAATGATGTTAAGACAACCTTGGAACCCGTATATAGCTGGAGGCTTGACGGGTGTGCTGCTGGTATTGTCGGTGTGGATCGGCGGCAATTTTTTTGGAGCTTCAACCACATTTTCCCGTAGCGCGTCGGTAATCGAGGAAGCCGTCGGCGTCGACACCTCAACTATTGAGTATTTTACAACCAGTAAGGGCAAATACGGACCGAACTCGTTGCCGAATTGGCAATTTATGTTTCTGGTCGGCATTATTATCGGCGGATTCGTAGCATCAACATTATCCGGGGATTTTCGCATTCAAGCGGTTCCTGACATGTGGCAGGAACGCTTCGGACCCAACCCGGTGAAGCGGGCCGTGGTTGCCATTACCGGTGGGGCAATTGCGTTGTTCGGCGCCAGACTTGCCGGTGGCTGACCCAGCGGCCATGGACTGAGCGGTCTGGCTCAGCTTTCGGTCAGTGGATTTGTCGCATTGGCAGCCTTCTTTGTCGGTGGCCTGATTTCTGCCAACCTGATGTACGGTAAACAAAGGAAATAAAACATGAGTCTGATATATGGCATTGTGACAGGCATTCTCTTTGGTTTTTTACTGCAGAAAGGACATGTCCTGAGGTACGATAAGCAGGTTGGGGCTTTACGATTGATGGATATGACCATTTTTAAGTTCATGCTGAGCGCCATTATAGTGGCGGCAATCGGCATCTATCTTCTTAAAGATCTTGGTCTGATTCAACTGAGTATGAAATCAACGTCCATCGGAGCCCAAGTCATCGGTGGGATGCTTTTTGGCATCGGATGGGGCCTGTTGGGTTATTGCCCGGGCACAGCTGTTGGAGCTCTCGGCGAAGGCCGCATCGATGGCTTATGGGGCATACTAGGTATGTTGTTGGGAGGGGCGATATATGCATCGGCTTTTCCGTTTATGAAAGCATACATTATTCCCATGGGAAATTTTGGGAAAATCAGCCTTCCACAAATCATCGGTATCAATCATTGGATCGTGATTCTTATTTTCGCTGCATTTCTGGTCTTATTGTTCCGTTTTTTCGAAAAGAAAAACCTATAAGCGGTCTATAGTAACAATCCTGTAAATTGATTTTCAACGAGAACTTGTGGATCAGTTGCGGGAACAACAGAAAGGAGGCATTGATGCCTGAAGAGATGGAGGTCGGCTGCGCAAGACCGACCGGAGGGCCTGTTGGAGAACCGGCCGAAGAGACTGTGGTTGAAGAAAGCAAACCCATTCAAAAGGAGATATCAATGATTCACGTGGGAGAAAAAGTGCCCGATTTTGTCGCTCCTGGATATCAGAAGGGCAAATTCATCAATGTCAAATTGTCCGACTATCTTGGCAAGTGGACCCTGCTCTGTTTTTATCCGGGCGATTTCACCTTCGTCTGAGCTACTGAAATTTCGGCGGTCGCCGAAAAATATCAGGATTTCCAGAAACTGGGCGTCGAAGTGCTTTCCATGAGCATTGACAGCATGTTTGTCCACAAGATGTGGGATGACCACGAATTATCCAAAATGGTAGATGGAGGTGTGCCTTTCCCCATGCTTTCCGATGCCGGCGGGAAAATCGGCCGTTTGTATGGGATTTACAATGAAGCTGCCGGTGTGGAAAACCGTGGCCGTTTCATCATCGATCCGGATGGCGTGTGCCAGGGATTTGAAGTCCTAACGCCACCAGTTGGTCGCAATGTTCAAGAGACCTTCCGGCAGGTGCAGGCCTTCCAGCTGATTCGTGAAACCAAGGGCGCAGAGGCCACGCCTTCTGGATGGCGTCCGGGTAAGAAGACACTTAAACCTGGACCGGAGCTGGTAGGCAACGTCTGGAAGGAATGGAAAACCAGTATGGCATTTGACTAGTCAGAAATCCACTTTCTTGATCAAGAAAAATGTTGAGCCCAGGCTGGAATATCAAACCGTAAAGCATTTCATGATTAGGATATTCCAGCCTTTATCAAAAATAGACGAAAGAGGGGGCGATGCGCTGGAAACAATTTTTTACACCGGCAAAATCGATTGATGCGGCAGAAGCTAAGGCTTTTATGGCCGAAAGATCTCAGGATGATTTTAATTTGATTGATGTCCGCCAGCTTAAAGAATATGAAGCCAGCCATATTCCAGGCTCTAAATTAATCCCTATTGCAGACTTGGATAAGCGGCTTGATGAGATCGATCCGTCAAAGCGACCCTAGTATACTGAGCTGTCGGCGGGAGGAGCCGTGTAGCTGCTCAAATGCTTTCAGGCAAGGGGTTTGATAATGTCATCAATGTTAAAGGCGGCATCAAAGCATGGGACGGTCATGTCGCCGTAGGGACTGAAGAACTTGGCCTTGAACTGCTCACCGGTAAGGAATCCTTAGAAGAGACGCTTGTCGTGGCATATTCACTTGAGGCGGGACTGCGTGATTTCTATCTATCGATGATCGAAAAAGTGCAACAGCCAGATATTCAAAATCTGTTTCAGAAACTTGCCGAAATCGAAACCCTGCATCAGAATCGAATTTTCGATGAATATCTTCAAGCTTCAGGGAAAAAAGTCAGCAGGGAAGATTTTGAAAATGACTTGGTGGTCAACGCCGTAGAAGGCGGATTGACCACAGACGAATATGTTCAGATGTTTCAACCGGATTGGGAATCCTCCGTTGATATCATATCCCTTGCCATGTCGATTGAAGCTCAAGCCCTGGATATGTATACCCGGGCATCGGAAAGAAGTGCCGATCCTCGCAGCAAAGACGCGTTGAATAAAATTGCGGAAGAAGAACGGGGGCATCTGGAACAACTCGGAAAGCTCATGAATGACAGGATGTAACAATGGGAAAACATTTAGTTCTTGTAGGCGGCGGTCACGCCCACATGGTTACCCTGGCCAAGTTGCGTACCTTCATTGAGATGGGCCACCGTGTCACTGTTATCGGCCCCTCCGATCATCATTACTATTCCGGTATGGGGCCGGGCATGCTCGGGAAAACCTATACCCCAGCCGAAATTCGATTTGCAACTCGTCATGTAGTTGAGAAACAGGGCGGGGCCTTTATCCGGGACAAAGCGGTCCAGATTTTGGCCAGTGAAAAAAAAGTGCAATTGGCTTCCGGAGAAACGGTTGGTTATGATGTCATTTCCTTTAATGCTGGGAGTTATGTGCCCCGCCTTGATTTGCCCGAAGATGCGGAGGATATTTATGCGGTCAAGCCCATTGAAAGACTGATGGAAGCTCAGGCACGTATCCTTGAATTAACGGCGCAAAATAAAATCAACATCGGGATTCTGGGGGGCGGCCCTTCTTCAGCTGAAGTTTCCGGAAACATCTGGCAGCTTGTACGGGATGCCGGCGGTACGATGCCGCACATCACGATCTTCGCTGGCAAGCGATTCATGTCCCGTTTCCCGGATAATGTGCGCTCCAAAGTGGAGAACTCTTTATTGCGGCGGAGCATAGAAATCAACACCGATGGATACGTGCAATCTGTTCAATCCGGGATGGTAACGCTCTCGTCCGGTGAACCGCGGCCTATGAATTTGATTTTTCTGGCCGTCGGTGTCAAGCCGAATCCTATATTCAACAATTCGGGCCTTCCCACGGGGCCGGATGGTGGACTGCTTGTCAATGAATTCCTTCAGAGCGTTGATTATCCTGAGATGTTCGGCGGCGGAGATTGCATCTATTTAGAAAAACAACCATTGGACAAGGTTGGCGTCTATGCCGTACGGCAGAATCCTGTGCTTTATACGAATCTAATGGCCGCACTCGAAGATACACCTTTGCAACCTTTTGATCCAGGAGAGGACTACCTGCTCATCTTCAACATGGGAGGAGGGATTGGTGTTTTGCGCAAACGCTGGTTGCTGTTAGATGGAAAGCTGGCATTCTTTATCAAGGATTATATCGACAGAAAGTTCATGAAAAAATTTCAGGCTATCGAATAAATGAACCACCCCGCCGCAAGCGGACGGGGTATCAATACAGGTTTTAACTTCTCACTCGCCGCAAGCGGCGGGGAATTGAACCCGCGGAGATTAACGTTAAATGCGGCACCCAGGGCAAGCTTATGATATCCATTTGCTAATTGAATTCGCCGTGATCCTTGATGCGTAAATTACCTCAGAGAATCATAAAGAGAACGTAATTAGTGTCTATCCGGTATTACAACCGGCTGATATAAATAAAAAAAGCGCATTTTGCGATGGATTTTTCTCACTGTATGTAGTATAAGGTATTTCCCCAAACACCTAAAATAGCTACATAAACAAGGAAAAAGACACACACAAAATGCGCAAGAAACAGCAAAAACAAATGCCCCTGATTGAACCCGCTTCCAGTCACCCTCAGGATCGAGAGTTGGAAATCATCAGCTTGCTGATTGATAATACTCCTACCATTTGTGACTATGTTCTTCAAGATCTCAACAAAGGAAAGGCTAAAAAGCGCAATACAGGCGCCCAGGGTATGAGCGCAGACCAAGTGCTCCGAGCGGCGGTGGTGATGCACCTTTATTCCTTCACTTATGAACAGCTGGCATTTCATATTTACGATTCTCGGGCACTGCGGCGTTTTTGTCGAATCGGTTTTGCTGACAAAGGATTTAAAAAATCCGCTATCAACGCAAACATCAAAAGGATTACCCCGCACACATGGGAACGCATTTCCCGAGACCTGCTGGTCCACGCTAAAGACGAGTGCATCGAGAAAGGACGGAAGGCCCGCATCGATTGTACCGTGGTCGAAAGCAATATTCATAAACCGTATGACTCAATCCAACTGTTCGACTGTGTACGGGTATTGACCCGTCTGCTTTACAAAGCCCGTGATGATTTCGACATCAAAATTATCTTTAGCGACCATCTGTGTCGTGCCAAGCGAAGAATGGTCGGCATCCAGTATGCCAAAACAATGAAGCAGCGTTTCCCTTTGTATAAGGACTTGCTCAAAGTCACCCAAAAGACCATCGGTTACGCTATCAAGGCCGAGAGACGGTTGGCAGCGCTATACACGACAGATATCCGAATGTTTGCATTGCTAAACGACATCAAACATTATGGTGATTTGGCCAGGCAGGTATACGATCAGACCTACCGGCGTGTCGTCCAAGGGGAAAGCGTGCCCGCCGACCAAAAGGTGCTCTCCATTTTCGAAGACCACACCGACGTTATCATCAAGGACAACCGGGATACCCATTATGGTCATAAAATCTGTCTGACCGGTGGTGCTTCCAACCTGATCCTGGATTGTGTGATCCTTGAAGGTAATCCTGCCGACACGGATTTGGTCGAACAAATGTTGGATCGCCAAAAACAGATCTATGGCCGGTATCCATTGAAAGTTGCCCTCGATGGCGGGTTCGCCTCCAAGGACAATTTGTCCAAAGCCAAAGAGCGAAAGATCAAGGACATCTGTTTTGCCAAAAAGCGCGGACTGAAAGAGACGGATATGTGCCGAAGCGAATATGTTTACAAACAGCTTCGGCGGTTTAGAGCCGGCATTGAGTCAGGGATATCCTGGCTCAAACGCAGCTTCGGGTTGACACGCTGTACATGGAAAGGGTTCCGGTCTTTCAAATGCTACGTTCTGTCATCGGTGGTGGCCGCCAATTTACTAACGATGGCCAGAAAGAAACTGGCGACCGTATAGAAGGCAGCTTCTTGCCGACCGCTGATCAACCAACGGACAGGTGCGTCTTAACAATGGGCCTTATGGGTATATAACCAATAATAATTCGTTCTGGCCCTAAATTTACTTCTCACCCAGGCCTTGGATTTTTTCGTCTTCGCTGAGAAGAAAAAAATCATCCATTTCTGGATGGGCACTAATTAACACTTGAATATAGCAGAAACTTAGATAAAGTTGTCTAAACTGTTTTTTCAGCACATGTTCATTAATTGGAAAAAGGAGAAAAATATGAAAGCACGTGTGACCAGTCAATGTATGGGAGATCGCAATTGCAACAAGTTGTGCCCTGAGGTGTTTCAGTATGATGAAGATCAACTTCTCTCTGTGGTCCAGTTTGAAGTGATTCCCGAAAAATATGAAGATGTTGTGCGTCAGGCCGCCGATGAATGCGGTGCCGATGCCATCGAAATCGAAGAATAAACGCCAAACCACTCCGTTGGGTGAGAATTGGTAATCCAACCAACAACAGATGGAAACCAACTATAAAGGAATAAAAAATGGCGGAAAGGTATGAGGTCTACAAATGTGAAGTTTGCGGTAACATCGTAGAGGTTCTTTTTGGTGGTGCCGGGGAATTGGTCTGCTGTGGGCAACCCATGAACAAGCTGACCGAAAACACTGTCGATGCAGCCAAGGAGAAACACGTACCAGTGATCGAAAAGATTGACGGCGGGTACAAGGTCAAGGTCGGCAGCGTTCCCCATCCCATGGAAGAAAAACATTACATCCAGTGGATCGAACTGATTGCCGACGGGAAATCGTACTTTCAGTTCCTCGAACCGGGTCAGACGCCCGAAGCGGTATTCCTGATTGATGCGGCATCGGTCTCCGCCAGGGAATACTGTAATCTGCATGGGTTGTGGAAAGCCTAAGCACCTGTTTGAAACGAAAAGCATATTCCTCCGCGAACGGGTCCTGGAAAATCCTCAAAATGCTTTCATCTTCACATATGTAAACAATTCTTTAAAAAAGGAGGTTGCTATGTCCACACCCCAACATTGCCCCGGCTATGAGAACTTCAAAAACCTTAAATCCTTTATTTGCAAATGCCCCGAATGCGGCGAAAGCAAGGAAATTTTTTCCGACGAATTCAACAAGGCCCACACCTGCGCAAAATGTGGCAAACCAATTGATTTCGATCAATGCACCTATGAAGGCGGAGCCTGACCCATTAGCTGATACCGTCTGTCTGTAATTGTTCATCTTTTTCCAACGTGCCGTCCCGTCGTAAACGCAACGAGCGACGGGGCAGGCACAATAATCGGACACCTGTGATCCGAGTCAGCAAATTTTTTTCTGATAATTCATTTTTCGGCAGACCACTTTGTCTTATAGTGGCTGCTAGTAGCTGTTAAAGGCTGGACGTTGTCATTTTATCCAGGCTCCAGTTTGCCGCCGTGACCATGTTTCATTTCCTGTTCATCCCCCCTTGAGAGGGGCTCGATAAGTAATGGAAATTTGGCCATGTATCCCCTGTGGTTCGATATTTGATTTGCCTTTAAGAAACGGGAGCATGCCTATCCGTTGTTAGAGCGACAGGGAACTCGACAAGCTTTAACAAAATTACGTCCGCTATCTGCAAAACTGAAGATATTATGAAGCCCTCTCGAAAAAGGCGATTACTCATGGATTTTACCATTGGGGTCAGTTGATAGACAGATCATAACGCAAAAAAGTGAAAACCTGCGATAGCTGCTATTTATCTGGAATCGATAAAGCCACCAGAAAAAGGCGGCCACATACAACATGTTGTACCAGCCCATTTTTGCTGAATATTCCAGGATAGCTGATTCTATCTCAAGCGCCATCAGTTCCCAAGCCGGTGAAGATATCAATACCATATTTCAACATTGACTCAGATGCAGATACATTGGAGTTATCCCCAACAAAAAGAACGAAAATAGATCGACAAATCATGCAGATGATATCGTCTATTGTTAGATAGTGAAATATTGAAATAATGTGCAATTTTAATCGACTTGATTTTTTCCAGATTGATCGACTGTATCACATGTAAGCTTGATCGACAAATATGTTGGAGGTATCATAAAAAAGGCAAGGCCATTTTTGACCCTGCCTTATAAATTAGTTCAGAACAATATTTTTAATCCAAGCCGTTAAAAATGGCATTACCTACCAATCTAAACGTATCTTTTGGGTGTCCGCGGAAGGTTGCATCGATAACAATCAAGGCCGTATCCTGGGGACCGCTGTCTTTATTTAGAATCACGGACTTGCTATTTGCACCGCTTGTTGGCCATTGAGGCCAATAACCAGCGACAAGAAAATCATCATCGGCAACAGATGCGGATACCGTTGCATCGCTGGGTACGGTTGTGAACCACATCGCCCCCAGCACATAGGCAAACCCATTTTCCAGGAAGCCAGCGGCGACGCCGTCGGTCGGATCATAATCTATTTTCAGAATGGCGTCGGCATCCCCCTGATATTCATAATCAAAGTTGATTAATCCTGCGTCCCTGCCGAATACCGCTCCACGATTTAACAGGCCGACATAATCACCACCGGCCGCAAACCATTCCGTCAATGATGCCTGGCCGTCAGCATTGATTTGAGACCATCTTAAACTCTGGTTCAAAAAGACGTCATATCCAGAAATGATGCCTGCATTCAAATCACTCCTGGAAACCTCATCATATTTGAATCCAAGCTCATCCAGAGCAATAGCAACCCCCTCATCGCCATAGACGGCGATGCGCTGTTCTTTCATCTTCACAGCGTCTTCGGGCAGCTCGCCCATAAGAGAAACATTGAGTGCCCAGGTGTTGGCCAGTTCATTGGCAATACTTGAATTGGCCGGCAGGATAAACGCTCCGCTACTTTTTGACCGGTACAGGGTCATTCCTCGATTGAGCATATCATTGGTGGCCTTAAATGCTGATAGGCTGGTGGGCATGTAGGCGTAATAATTTGTTTTGCCACTTTCGACGAATCCTGACGGAGCATCTGCCTTGTTCACAACACTGGTTTTGATGCTCTGTACATCCTCCATTCTTGCTCGCGTAACACCCCACAGCAACGGGTGACTCCAAGCGGTCGGGGGTGAGTAAAATTCAATACCCTCTATGTCAGAAACGTCCAGGCCATCCTCTAATATCATGTTGGCCAACCCTCGTTTAGGCTGATCCATCCACACGACGTAGGTGCCTTTGGGGTAGTCTACACCATTTAATGTGAATGATTCACTCGCTTTTTCGACCTGAACATCGTTAAACAAGAGAAAGTCCACCAGCCTGGCCGGTTGATGAGAACTCAACTGCATGGGCACATCGACTGGTATAACATATGCTGCCGGAAAGTCCTTGATGGTCAACTCGTTGAATTGATCGTAAGGTGTTTCAGCCAGAATACTGGCAGGGATCTGCGCCTGGGGAAGATCAAGGAAACCACGCCTGAATATCTCTACTTGGTCTTTGACCATCGCCTGACGGTTCTCAGCCACAAATTTTAGCGCACCCCATACCGCCCAGTAATGAGCATCGACACCACGTTCATCTTCGTATGGAGTCTCCAACGTGTGGCCGTAAGCACCATGGTACATGGCGTACATGGGTGTATAAATAGGCGGCCAGTCATCCCAAGAGTAGCTGATAGCCGAAAAATCCCAATCCCGGAACGGGATAAGTGCTTCGGTCTCATCAGTGTTGGCGATCAGTTCGGCTTCCATGGCATAGGCCTGATAAAGCGCCCATTTAATGTATAGGTCGTATTCGTAGTTCGGATTGTGCGGAGGGCTGCACGGCTCGATCAGCATCGGCTGAACGTCATCGTGAAGATCAAGAAAGACCATCGGGTTCCATTCGGTGATCAGCTTGACCGTGGCCCGGGTCTCGGGTTGGGTCTGTGTGATGAAATCCCTGTTAATGTCTACTCCTTTGGCGTTGTATCGCGTACCCAGCACGCGTCCATCCGGGTTCTGAACGACATTTACCAGTAGAATAACATTTTCAAGGATGGTTTGAACCTCATCAGAATTCCCGTAAGCCAGGGTTTCGATCAGCCGTATGGCAGCATCTACACCCGGGTATTCGTTGCCGTGAATACTGCCGTTGATGAACACGGGCACCTTGAAATCACCAAACTTATCGATCATCGCTTGGGCTTTTTCAGGGTCCTTGAGCATGGTTTTTCTTATAGCCTGATACTTTCCCAAACGTCCCATAGCTTTTGGGTCGGAAAGTGTCACCAAAAATAGATTGCGACCGCCTGCCGACTGCCCAATCACATCAACCTTCACCCGATTGCTGTTCTTTTCGATCTCACGCAATTTAGGGCCAACTTCACAATAAAGGATGGAGTCATAACCCCAAGAGGGATTTTCGTTTTCGCAGTCGGTATCCCACCACTTCCCTTGAGACATATCAGCAGATTTTTTCTCTGCGAAAGAATTTGATACCCCCAAAAAAACAATGGTTACTATTAGAACCAAAACTATGACCAATCGATTGTTCATGGCGCTCTTCCTCCTGCTTGTCTTAAAAAACTAAGCAAATTATATAAATGGATACCACTAAATTTATCACCCTCTGAAAAAGAATAGCGGTTAATGGTAATAAAGAAGATCAAACGCTGTGACGATTGCAGCCAAGATTAAAGATATAGTAACGATATGCGGTGGGGGTGGATATAAGCATTTTGGCTTTTGACCACAAGAATAAACATAGTTGTGATAGTTAGAGGATGTCAATCTAATTCTTCAAGGGTACTACTGTGTGGCAGCAGCGTTGCAGTTTATACAATTAATCGTAGGAAGTTTGACTGAGTAAAGTAAAGATACATTATAAAAGCACAAGCGAGCATGTCCGGTAATCCCCAGGGCTACCGATGAGAAGAGCTTTTGAAGGCAAGACGCACCGCATTATAGAGGACAATTAAAAAAGGGCAGGTTGGAAAACCTACCCCTTTATGTTTATCAGGCATAAAATCAAAAGGTGCCAACGCATAAAACCTCGCCATTAATTCACGATTAATTCACCTGTGCCAATACAAGGCCGTTCAAGGGCGATCGCCCTAATTTTCCCAAACCCTTCCAAGGAGGCAAACATGCTTGAACTGGCAGTTAACGGCGGCCGGCGTTATTGGGCCTGGCTCGGTTTTTTAGGTGTGGTCATCCTGTCGGGAGCCGGGTTCTATTCCCGCCAGCTCGACGTCGGCCTGGCCATCACCGGCCTGTCGCGGGATGTCACCTGGGGATTCTACGTGGCCCAACTCACCTTCCTGGTGGGTGTCGCCGCCTCGGCGGTGATGCTCGTGCTGCCCTATTACGTCCACAATTTCAAGGTATTCGGCCGGATCACGATCATCGGCGAATTTCTGGCCGCCGCCACCATTAGCATCTGCCTGCTGTTCCTCTTCGTCGACCTCGGGCAACCCATGCGCGCCTTGAATGTCTTCCTCTACCCCACCCCGCACTCGATCATCTTCTGGGATGCCACCGTGCTGGTCGGCTATCTGCTGCTGAACATCGTCATCGGCTGGAACGTCCTGGAGGCCGAACGCAACGGCGTGGCGGCGCAGGCCTGGCTCAGGCCGCTGATCTTCCTCTCCATTCCCTGGGCCTTCGCCATTCATACGGTCACGGCGTTTTTATACTGCGGCCTGCCGGGCAGGGGGTTGTGGCTGACCGCCATCCTGGCCCCTCGCTTTCTGGCCTCGGCCTTTGCCTCGGGTCCCGCGCTGTTGATCCTTTTGTGCCTCTTTCTGCGAAAGGCGGCGGATTTCGATGCCGGCCGCCCGGCCATCACGGCGTTGTCCAAAATCGTGGCCTATGGCCTTTTGGCCAATCTTTTCTTTCTCTTGTGCGAAATCTTCGTGGTGTTCTATTCCCGCATTCCGGCCCACATGGACCATTTCATCTACCTGTATGCCGGCATGGACGGTCACGGTGGCCTGGTTGCCTGGATGCAAGCCAGCCTCGGGCTGATGGTCGTGGCGGCCGTCTTGCTGCTGATTCCGGCCACCCGCAACCGCTATTCCACCTTGAGCGCCGCCTGCGTCATGGTCTTCGTCGGCACCTGGATCGACAAGGGCATGGGGCTGATTGCAGGGGGATTCATTCCATCGCCGCTTCATGAGATCACCGAATACGCCCCCACGGCGCCGGAAATAGCGATTTCCATCGGCGTCTACGGAATCGGCGGTTTTCTGTTGACCGTTTTGCTCAAGATCGCCATTGGCGTTAAACGGGAAACGGCGGCTTGACGGATTCGTAAAAAGCCAATATCGGCGTTACGCTTCATCCTTCGTCATTGCGGAGTACGCTAAGTACACCTCACTCCTCAGGATTCGCAAGCCTTGATCTTGGGCTTTTTACGAATCCGTCGGAAATACGACTTTTTACGAGTTCATCAATCAAAGGGACATCCCCTGAAGGGGTCCGGTTCATCCGGAATCTTTTTACCGTCCTAACGGTATCGTAACATGGGCCGCATAGAACCTTCGCCATGGTCAAGGCCCACTCCTTCATTCGAACGGCGATCATTATTTTCACTGTCTGGTCGATGCTCGGCTGGACGACGATGGCGAGCGCGCAATATGGGCGCGAGACGATCAGCATCATCGGATCGTCAACCGTATACCCCTTTGCCCGCATCGTGGCCGAAACCTTTGCCAGGGAAACGGCATATCCGACACCGACCATCGAGCCCACTGGATCCGGAGGCGGATTTCGCCTTTTTTGCGCCGGTATCGGGGTCGAGCATCCGGACCTGTGCAATGCGTCACGACGCATCCGGGCCGATGAATTCGCCATCTGTGAACAAAATGGGGTTGGCCCGATCGTCGAAATCAAGATCGGCTATGATGGGGTCGTGATGGCCAACAACCGTCAGGCACCCGCTTTCCACTTGACCCGCGGGGAAATTTTTCTCGCCTTGGCCAAAGCGGTTCCCGATCCGGCAGGCACACGAAGCATCGTTGCCAATCCCTACCCCACCTGGCGTGCGATCGACCCACGGCTTCCCGATCTTCCCATCCGGGTGCTGGGGCCATCGACCACCTCGGGCACCCGCGACGCGTTCATGCAATTGGCCATGGAAGCCGGCGCCGACCAGATCGGCGGGCACGCGGCGTCACGCCCATCCGCCGGCCGGTTGGATGCGGCAAGGGGCCGATCGCTCAGAACGGACGGGGCCTATGTCGAAGAAGGTGAAGACGATCCCCTGATCGTTCACAAGCTCATCAACCATCCGGATGCATTGGGGATTTTCGGATTCGGCATGCTGGTCCAAAACGCCGACCACATCAAGGGGGCGTCCATCGACGGGGTGATGCCCACCGCCGCCGGCATTGCCGCCGGCCGCTACCCCTTGTCGCGCCCGCTGTACATCTATGTCAAAAGCGCCCACGTGGACCGCATTCCCGGCATCCGGGAGTTTCTTACGCTCTTTACATCCGAGGCCATGTGGGGTCCGAACGGGGCGCTGCCAGCCCAGGGGCTGGTCCCCATGGCCGCTACGGAGCGCGAGCGCCAACGGGAAATCGCCCGCCGGTTGACGCCATTGGACCTGCACTAGCATCGATACGCGACAGCACGGTGGAGAAACATGACCCGCACCGCTGCCAGCCACGCTTTTTCCCGGCCATCCCGTCTCCGGCCGCCGGTCCTGTTCGCCAGGGGGTATCCCCTGCGCTACACGATTGCCTTCGTGTTCACCCTGTTGACACTGATATCCGGGATCGTATTGATCGGCTTCAATTATGTGAGCCATGAACACGCCACGATCATCGCCACCCACGATCTTGTGGAGCAGATCGGCCAACAGGTGACCCTTCAGGTCTCGGAATCGATCTTCCCGGTGCAAAGCGTGATCAATATCTCTTCAAAGACGATTCGATCGGTGGGTCTCGATTTTGACAAGCGGCTGAGCCTGCTGGAATACTTTGTGGAGATCCTGCGCCACAACCGCCGCATCGCCTCCATGACGGTTGCCGATGTGGACGGGGATTTTTTCATCGTCCGGTCGGTGGAGAACAACCCTGCCGCCGGCAGCGCGTTTGAGGTGCCACCCGGCACCCACTTCATCATCCAGGGAATCGATCGTGAATTGGACGACCTGGTCGCCGAGCACCTGATGTTTTTGGATGACAAGCTTTTCGTGATCACGGACCGGGTCTTCGATCATACGGCCTATGATCACCGGCATGAGACGTGGTTCAAGGCCTCCATTTATACTCACGGTCTTATCACCACCGACACCTATCTCCTTTTCGGCACCCATGAGATCGGGCTTACCATTGCCAGGCGCCTCAAGGAGGGGCGTGGCGTCGTGGCCGCCGATGTGACCCTGCGCGACCTGTCCGACCGCTTGGCCCATCAGCGCATCACCCCTTCGACGGAATTGATCCTGTTGACCGGCCAAGGGACGATCGTGGGCCATTCCGACGTTGATCGGATGGCGGCCCATTTCGGCCCCGCACGCGGAAAGACATCGCGCCTGCCGACCCTGGCGGACCGCCACAATCCCCTCTACGATCAGCTGGCCGAGGCCATCGCCCACCACCATCCAACGGCCGGCCAGATAACGCTCACCACCGGCTCCCAGAAGTTTCTGGGTTATCTCAGCACCATTCCGATCAACGGCGGCCACGACCTGTTTCTGGCCTCCCTGATTCCGCACGACGAATTGCTCCATGATGTCATCCAGTTGAGAAACCAGAGCATCCTGATCAGCCTGGCCTTCCTTTTTGCCACGATTCTGATCGTATTGTGGCTGGCGCATCGCATCTCCACCTCCCTACGCCTTTTGGCCAGGGGCGCGCAGCGGATTCGTGAATTCAAGCTGGATGCGCCCATCACGGTGCACACACGGATTTTGGAAGTCAACGACCTGGCCGAGACCATGGCCATGATGAAAGTGAGCATCGAGCAGTTCCTGAAAATTTCCCGAGCCCTTTCCGAGGAGAAGGACGTGGATGCCCTGCTGGAGATGATCCTGCGCGAGGCCAGAGGCGTTTCAACTTGCGTGGCCGGTGCGATCGGCCTGCGCGATCCGGATGACGGCCGCCTGGAGATCGCCATCCTGCACAACGATCAGACCGGCGAATGTCTCGGCGGCCCCTTGCGATCGAGTCCTGCCGGGCAGTCGCTGTACCAGCCCCTTGAGGACCGGCCCGGCCTCAGGCCATCCGCGGTCGGTCATGCCATTCTGACGGGTGAGGTGGTACTGGCTGAGGATATTCAGACGGATGAACGGTTTGACTACACGGAAATTCGCGGCTGCTTCGACACGCCGGATTTTAAATGCCAAGCCCTGCTCATCGTCCCGCTGATCAACCAGAAAGACGAAATCATCGGCACCCTGCAGTTGGTCAATCCTCAACCGGGGTCGGCAACACCACCCATATCCAGTCCCGACATCGTCTCCTATATCCAGGCCCTCTCCTCGGACGCGGCCGTAGCGTTGGACAATCGCCGGCTGCTTAGGGCCCAGCGGGACCTGACCGACGCCATCGTGCGCCTGATCGCCGATTCCATCGACGCCAAATCCCCCTACACCAGCCGGCATTGCAAACGGGTACCGGTGATCGTGCGCATGCTGGCCGAGGCGGCCCACCATTCCACCGATGCGCCGTTTCGCGATTTTTCCCTCAGCGAAGACGACTGGTATGCCCTCCACCTGGCCAGCTGGCTGCATGACTGCGGCAAGGTGACCACGCCGGAATACGTGGTCGACAAGGCCACCAAGTTAGAAACCATCTATAATCGCATCCATGAAATCCGCATGCGCTTCGAAGTCCTCTGGCGGGATGCAGAACTCGACTACCACAAGGCCCTTATCCACGGCGCCGACACGGCTGATGATCTGGCCCGTCGACTGAACGACCGCCAGGCACGGATTCGGGACGATTTTGCCTTTGTGGCGCGCTGCAATATCGGCGGCGAGTCCATGTCCCAAAGCGATCGCAAGCGCCTTGCGCGGATCGGCGCGCAGACCTGGCTGCGGCATCTCGACGATCGGTTGGGCCTCTCCCGGGAAGAACTGTCTCGCAAGCAACACCAGCCCCCGCCCGTGCTGCCCATCCGCGAGCCGCTCCTGGCCGACAAGCGGGAGCATCTCGTCCCGCGCCGAAACGAGGGACCGCTCTTTGGGAACACCCTCCATGGATTCGCCATGCAGGTGCCGGAATACCAGGCCAACCATGGCGAACTCACCAACCTGAGCGTTGTCCGGGGGACATTGACAACCGAAGAACGTTTCACCATCAACAACCACATCATCCAGACCATCCGCATGCTCAGCGCCCTGCCCTGGCCGCCCGGGCTGCGGCAGGTACCCGATTGGGCCGGCAATCACCATGAAGCATACTGTGGCGGCGGCTACCCCCGTGGCCTGGTCGGCCGAAATCTTTCGATTCCGGAACGAATCATGGTCGTGGCGGATGTATTCGAAGCCCTCACCGCCGCCGATCGCCCGTACAAACAGCCCCGAACCTTGAGCGAAGCCCTCGGCATCATGAAGACGATGTGCCGGCAAGGCCACCTTTGTCCGATTTCTTTCACGCTGCTACTGACATCCGGCGTCTATCGGCGCTATGCCGACGCTACCTGGATCCGCACCAGATCGATACGGTCGTCGAAGAAGAACTCCTGGTGGATATCATCGAACCGGTCTGCCGGCCATCTTCAGGGCTGACACGCATTGCCTCCTGAACCGGCCGGGCCCGAGGTGCAGCTTCAGAATACTAACAGAAAGCTAACTTGTCGGTAAACGTCCGGCCTTGTATGAATGCGGTCCAAGTAGAGCGTCCGCATGTTCTGCAACATTTCAATGGGGAGTAATCCATATGATGCTGACCTATGCCTCTGCATTCATGATTTTTTCCCTGTTCGTGATCATGGCCGGGCTGGGATTCATCGACCGGCTTAAAAAGCGCCCGTTGGCCGAAACAGTCCCCTTGTCGTTCATGGTGCCCTGCTACAACGACGCGGACTCCGTCGGCCAAACGATTGAAAGCATCCATGCGGTCTGCGGTGCCAACGCGGACGTGATCGTCATCGACGACGGCAGCACCGACGGCAGTCGTGAAACCTTGTCGGCACTGGCAAGGCGATATGGCTTCCGATTAATCCTCAATCCGACCAATCTGGGCAAGGCCAGGGCGCTCAACACGCACTTTGCTCTCACGAAGCATGCAACCGTGGTGTTGATCGATGCCGATGTGATCGTCAATCCCCGGTCGCTGGCCGATGCCCTTGCACGACTGCAGATTCCTGGCATGGGAGCGGTGAGCTGCCCCTATCGGGCAGCCAACAAAGGGATCATTCCCTTGATGCAGACCATCGAATACAACATGCTTGCCTTCGTTCAGGGCGCATACAACGTTTTTTCCGCAATCGCCTTGTGGGGCGGCTTCATCGTCGTCAAACGCGATGCATTCATCGAGGCGGGTGGATTTTCACCCAATGCCATCACCGAAGACATGGATCTGGCCTTCAAACTGAACGAAAAAGGGTGGCGGGTGAACCAGAGCTTCCATCATGTGCGCACCTATGTGCCGGATACCTTGGAGGGATGGTTCAGGCAAAAGATCCGTTGGAGCGCGGGCGGGTTTCAATGCTTTATCCACCATTACCGCGTATGGTTGAAAAACCCCCTGCATGTTCTGTTTCTGTTTCCGTTCTGTCTTCTGTTGATCTCCTCGGCAATCACCATGGGAAACAACCTGTTCCGGCTTGACGAGATGATCGACTGCTTCATCATCCTGAACCGGTCGACAACCCTCTGGCTCAGCCTGCAACTGACCGGCATGCTCTTCGGTCCTCTGATTCTGAAGGACCTGATCGTGCGCTTGTCCCTGTCCCTTTTTTCGCTTCCCTTTGTCTTGCCGCTGGTGTCAACCAGCAAGAAAATCCCCATCTGTTTGTTGATCATCCCCTATTCGATCCTATATGTGCCCCTTTTTTCCATGGTGTCGATCATCGGTGCGATCAGCTTTTTGCGCCGAAGGCGGTTTCTGAAGGCCGCCGCCCGGGCCTGGTAAGGGATCGCCAAACTATCCCAGCCAATAGTACGCCATCCAACGGCAAGTCCCGTCCGGCAGCACCCACCAATACGATGGGCCATCGGCACCGCAGCATCCCAGATCATCCGCCATGGTAGCTGATGGCTGCCCCAGGGCAGTGGTATTCTGTCCATTTATAATCGATCGGATCCTTCAATTGACATTTGGGCTTTTGCATTTGGCATTGGTTGAATCGAGACGATGGGTTTCCGATCATGCCAGCGATCAGAATACATCCAAATGCGATCGCCCTGATGGTTGCCCGCTTTCGCCTTGACACCGCAAGGGGCATCTTCTATGGTTTCAAATATTCATCCAGGGGTGGCTGAACAGCCTGAGATTACACCCATTGAACCTGATCTGGGTAATGCCAGCGCAGGGAGTGAAGGTATCCGGCAAGCCGTTGCCCATTGGTGAAGGGAGCGGCTTGCTGCATTTATACGGGAAACATCCTTCAGAGGAAAAGATGACCATGCCGGGAAGAATCGTGTTGTACGCCATGCTGTTGATTGGCCTGGTGATCGTCGGCGGCTGTCCGACAGCGGAAAAGCCCGTGATCACGATCATGACGCACGACAGTTTTGCGGTGAGCCAAGGGCTGTTCAAGGATTTTGAAGCCGAAAACAACGTTGCGGTAAAAATCCTCAAGAGCGGGGATGCCGGGGCGGCGCTCAACCAGGCGATCCTTTCCCGCAAGGACCTTTGGGCGACCTGTTTTACGGTGCGGACAACACCTTCATGGGGCGTGCCCTCTCGGCCGACCTGTTCGAGGAATATACCCCGCCGGCGCTGGCGCGGGTACCGAAAACCCTGCAGTTGGACCCGACCCGGCGCCTGACGCCCGTGGATTACGGCGACGTGTGCCTTAACGTGGACAAGGCCTGGTTCGCCCAACATCACCTGGCGCCGCCGGCCGACCTGGATGCGCTGATCGACCCGCGCTACAAGGGGCTCACCGTCGTACAGAACCCGGCCACCTCCTCACCGGGTCTGGCTTTTCTGCTGGCCACCATCGGCCGCTACGGCGAGGACGGTTATGCCGCCTACTGGCGGCAGCTACGCGCCAACGATGTTTACGTTTCCATGGGCTGGTCGGATGCCTACTACGGTCAGTTCTCCCGGGCCAAGGGCGGCACCCGGCCCATCGTGGTCAGCTATGCCAGCAGCCCGGCAGCCGAAGTCTTCTACAGTGAGAAGAAGATCTTTGACAGCCCCACGGCAGCCGTTCTGGCCCCCCGTACGGCCTTTCGCCAGATCGAGTTCGTGGGCATTCTCAAGGGCACGAAAATGCCCGACGTGGCCCGCCGGCTGGTGGATTTCATGCTGAGTGAAACCTTCCAGCAGGACATCCCCTTGAACATGTGGGTCTTTCCGGCCGTCGAGGGAACACCCCTGCCGGAAGTGTTCACCCGCCACGCCCATCAGGCAGCGGCACCGGTACTGCTCGATCCGCAGACCATCGAAGCCAACCGCGACCGCTGGATCGACACCTGGACCGAAGTGGTCCTGCGGTGAAATCCCGCCTGCGCCTCCTTTTGGCCCTGCCGCCACTGCTCTTTCTAGGCGTGTTCTACTTCTACCCCCTGGCCAGTATTTTCATCACCAGCTTCACGCCGCAAAGCGGTGGCGGGACGACTGCCGGGCTGCACCGGCTGGTGGACAGCGATTACTATGCCGGCATACTCTGGTTCACCACCTGGCAGGCGGCGCTCTCCACCCTGTTGACCCTGTTGGCGGCGCTTCCCGGGGCCTGGGTCTTCGCTCGTTTCGATTTTCCCGGCAAAACCCTGATCCAGAACCTGACCGCCATCCCCTTCGTGCTGCCCACGGTGGTCACGGCCGCGGCTTTCAAGGCCCTTTTGGGCCCGGGTGGCCTGGCCAACCGGGCGTTGATGGTCCTTTTCGATCTGAACGGGCCGCCCATCCGCATCGACCAGACGGTGTGGTTCTTTCTCCTGGCGCATGTCTTCTACAACTACACGGTGGCTTTGCGCATCGTCGGCGGTTTTTGGGCGCGGCTCCCCAACGATCTCTTTGATGCGGCACGCACGCTGGGCGCCTCCTCCCGGCGAGTTTTCCTGAACGTCAGCCTGCCCCTGATCATGCCGGCCGTCCTGGCGGCGGCCATGCTGGTCTTCATCTTCTGCTTCACCAGTTTCGGGGTCGTGCTGATCCTGGGCGGTCCACGCCTGGCCACCATCGAGGTGGAGATCTACCGCCAGGCCGTGCACCTGTTCAACCTGCCCATGGCCGCGGCGCTCTCCCTGGTGCAAATGCTCTTCACCTTTGCCTTGATGGGGCTTTACACCACCCTCGAACGGCACTGCGCCGTTTCCCTGATGCCCCAGGCCACCGCCAGCCATCGGCGGCCGCGCACCCGGCCGGAACGGCTGCTGATCGGCGCCAACCTGGCCTTCATGCTGCTACTCCTGGGAACACCGCTCATGGCGCTCTTGCTTGGCTCGGTCCTCACCGAAACGGGCCCGGCGCTGACCTATTATCGGGCCCTGCTGGAGAACCCCACGGGATCGATCCTGTTCGTGAGCCCCCTTGCGGCCATGGGCAACTCGCTCTTCTTCGCCCTGGTCGCCACCTTCATCGCCCTTTTCATCGGCTGGTTTGCCGCCGCCTTCCTGGTCGGTTCCGGCACCCGCCGAAGTACGCGTATTCTCGATCCCCTGTTCATGCTGCCGCTTTCCACCTCGGCCGTGACCCTTGGGTTCGGCTTCATCATCGCCCTGGACGAGCCGCCGCTCAATCTGCGCACCAGCATCATTTTGCCGGCCATCGCCCATTCCCTGGTGGCCTTTCCTTTCGTGATCCGCAGCCTGCTGCCGGTCTGGCGCAGCATTCCCCGCCATCTGCGGGAAGCCGCGGCCATGCTGGGCGCCTCGCCGCTGGCCGTTTGGCGCCATGTGGATTGGCCGATCCTACGGCGGGCCCTGGTGGTGGGCGCGATATTCGCCTTTGCCATCAGCATGGGTGAATTCGGGGCCACCGTGTTCGTCGCCCGCCCCCAAACGCCAACCCTGCCGGTGGCCATCTACCGTTTTCTCAACCAGCCCGGCGCCCTGAACTTCGGTCGCGCCATGGCCATGAGCTGTCTGTTGATGCTGACCACATCGGCCGGGTTTCTTTTCATCGAGACGTTCAGAGCCCGGGGAGACGATTTCTGATGCCGCTTCTGACCGTCGACAATCTGGTCAAGACCTATGCGCAGCCGGCGGTGGACGGGATCTCCTTCTCTTTGAGCGAGGGAGAAATTCTCTGTCTGCTGGGCCCTTCGGGCTGCGGCAAATCCACCCTCTTGCGCCTGATTGCCGGCCTGGAAACTCCCGACGACGGCCATGTTCGCATCGGCGCAAACGACATCACCCACCTGCCGCCCCAACGCCGCCATTTCGGCCTGATGTTCCAGGAATTCGCCCTTTTTCCCCATAAAAGCGTCTTCGACAATGTGGCCTTCGGACTCACCATGCAACGGCTGCCCAAAGACCGCATCCGATCGCGCAGCATGGCGATGCTCGATCTCGTCGGGCTGGCCGGCATGACCCGGCGCAGCGTGGCCGAACTCTCCGGTGGCGAACGCCAGCGG
>NZ_BBCC01000081.1 GCF_001311845.1 Desulfosarcina cetonica JCM 12296
GGGAGACACCGCGCGCCGGCAGGCCTTCGAATGGTCGACAGCCCTGGGCGTGGCGGGCATCGGCGTCAGCATGCTGTATGAGGATCGAAGCCTCAAGGCCCAGATGAAGCAGGCCAACCGGCTGAATGCCGGCCAGGTGCTGATTGTCGGCGAGAGTGAACTGGCCGCCGGCCAGGTGGTCCTGCGTGACATGGCATCCAAGACCCAGCGCGAGATCCCGGTAACGGCCCTCGTGAAGACATTAATTGAGATATTCTCCCCGGCACCGGTCTGATACCGACCGCCAGGGGATCGCTTTTCTGATTTGAAAGGAGTATGACGGTGGCTGACATTCTCGGTGACATGCGAAGGACCCATCATTGCAACGCCCTATCCGCCAAGGACATGGGCCAGGAAGTCGTTCTGATGGGCTGGGTGCTGCGGCGGCGCGATCACGGCGGCGTGATTTTCATCGACCTGCGCGATCGCGAGGGGATTACCCAGGTGGTCTTCAACCCGGAAATCAACCCGGAGGTCCATGCCAAGGCGCATGTGATCCGCAACGAATTCGTCCTGGGTGTCCGTGGCAAGGTGGAGCCCCGGCCCGAGGGCATGGTCAACCCCAAGCTGACCACCGGCGAGATCGAAATCCTGGTGACCGAGTTGAAAATTCTCAACCCCGCCAAGACGCCGCCGTTCCTCATCGAGGACAATGTGGACGTCTCCGAGCTGATCCGATTGAAGAACCGGCATCTGGACCTGCGCCGCCCGCCCCTGCAACGCAACCTCATCACCCGCCACCGCACCGGCGCGGCTGTGCGCCGCTATCTCAACGCCAACGGCTTTCTGGACATCGAGACCCCCGTGCTCACCAAAAGCACGCCCGAGGGCGCCCGCGACTATCTCGTGCCCAGCCGCGTCAATCCCGGCCAGTTCTATGCCCTGCCCCAGTCGCCGCAGCTGTTCAAGCAGCTGTTGATGATCTCGGGCTTCGACCGTTATTATCAGATCGTGCGCTGCTTTCGCGACGAGGACCTGCGGGCCGACCGTCAGCCCGAGTTCACCCAGATCGATATGGAGATGTCCTTCGTGGGTGAGGAAGATCTCATGGCCATCAGCGAGGGCATGATGGCCGATATCTTCAAGGAGGTGCTGGGCCAATCCCTCACCCTGCCCTTTCCCCGGCTTACCTGGCACGAGGCCATGGACCGCTACGGTCTGGACAAGCCCGACACCCGCTTCGGCCTGGAGCTTAAGGATGTCTCCGATATCGTGGCCACCTCGGGATTCAAGGTCTTCGCCAACGTGGTCAAAAACGGCGGCATCGTCAAGGCCCTCAACGCCAAGGGCTGCATCGACTTCTCGCGCAAGGAGATCGACGATCTGACCGCTTTCGCCGCCGTCTACCGCGCCAAGGGCCTGGCCTGGATCAAGGTCCGCGAGGATGCCTGGCAGTCACCCATCGCCAAGTTCTTCACCGACGCCGAAAAGGCCGCCCTGGCCGAGCGCATCGACATGGCCCCCGGAGACCTGGTCTTCTTCGTGGCCGACCAACCCACGGTGACCAACGAAGCCTTGGGCCACCTGCGCAACCACCTGGGCAAACGCCTGGGGTTGATCGACGAAAGCCAATTCAACTTCGTCTGGGTCACCCACTTTCCCATGTTCGAGTACGACGAAACCGAAAAACGCTACCAGGCCCTGCACCACCCCTTCACCGCGCCACTGGAGGCGGACTACGCCAAGCTGGAGAGCGATCCCCCGGCCGTGCGTTCGCGGGCCTATGACCTGGTACTCAACGGTTTCGAGGTGGGTGGCGGCAGCATTCGTATCCACGACATGGAATTGCAGCAGCGGGTCTTCGCCGCCCTGGGAATGGCGCCGGAGACCTACCAGGAGAAGTTCGGTTTTCTGCTGGACGCCCTGGAATCCGGCGCCCCGCCCCATGGCGGCATCGCCTTCGGGTTCGATCGCCTGGTCATGCTGCTGTGCGGCGAATCCTCCATCCGGGACGTGATCGCCTTTCCCAAGACCCAGAAGGCGGCCTGTCTGCTCACCAACGCGCCGTCGGAGGCGTCCAAGGCCCAGCTCGACGAACTGTCGCTGCGGCTGAAGCTCACCGTCACCGAGGGCCAATAGAGGCCACGCGGCTTCAACACAGCAGGAGTGCTCATGACCTTGCGTAACGAGGTGCCTGTCGACGATTTGCGCTGTTTGTGCGATCCCTCCATTTTCGCTTTCGAGACCACCGCCGACATCGCTTCCCTGGACCAGGTGATCGGCCAGGAGCGTGCCGTGCGGGCCATCACCTTCGGCCTTGAGATGAAAAGCGCCGGCTATCACATCTTCGTCACCGGACCGGAGGGAACCGGGAAGACCACCATCGTGCAGGAGATCGTCGGCAAGGCGGCCCGGGAGCTGCCCACCCCATCGGACTGGTGCATGGTCAATAACGTCAAGGACGAATACCGGCCGCGGGCACTCGCCCTTTCCCCTGGCCAGGCGCCGCGTTTCGCCAAGAGTCTGGCCCGGCTGGTGAGCGACCTCAAGATTCGTATGCCCAAGGAGTTCCAGGCCGATTCATTCCGCGAGAAGGTGATCGAAATTCAGGAACGCCATGACGAGGCGCGCAAGACCCACTTCGACCGGCTGGACCAGGCCGCCCATGCGAAACAGCTGCGGGTGGAGAAAACCCCCTCCGGCTACCAGACCATTCCCATGAACGGTGACGAACCGTTCAGCGAAGCGGAATACGATAAGCTGAGCGACCCGCAACGACGGGCCATTGAAAAAACCGTGCAGAAATTCCAGGAGGACATCCAGACGGTCTTAAGGGAGATCAACCGCATCAACCACGCCCAGCAGAAGGAGATCCACAAGCTAGCCGGCGAGCTGAGTCTGTTCGTGATCAAGAACCGCATGGACCTGATCCGTGAGAATTACGCCGATCAGGCGGAGATCCTCGCCTTTCTCGATGAAATTCAGGCGGACATGGTCGAGAATGTCTCCCTTTTCCTGCCGCGGCCGGCGGATGCCGACGCGGAAAACGAGGCTTCCGCCGACGGAACCGAGCTCTCCCTGACCCGCTACAAGGTCAACGTCCTCGAGGACCGCTCGGGATTGACCGGCGCGCCGGTGGTCTTCGAGCCCAATCCCACCTATGCCAACGTCTTCGGCCGCATCGACAAAAAGGCCTTCATGGGAACTCTGGTCACCGACTTCACCATGGTCCAGTCCGGCGCCTTGCTGCAGGCCAACGGGGGTTTCCTCATCCTGGAGGTGGAGGCGGTTCTGAATCATCCCGAGGTGTGGGAATCCCTCAAGCGGGCCCTGCAGAACAAAATGCTCTGCATCGAGGACATGACCCAGGACATGGGCATGGGGACCGCGTCCCTGCGGCCGGCACCGATTCCCCTGAACATCAAGGTGATCCTTTTGGGCGGCTACGAGCCGTTTCAGGTGCTGCAGAACTACGATTCCAAGTTCAACAAGATCTTCCGCGTACGCGCGGACTTCGACTATGAGGTGGCCCGCACCGACGAAAGCGAACGGCTCTACGCGCACTTCATCGCCCGGGTGTGCCGGGATGGCGGGCTTTTGCCCTTTACGCCGGGGGGTGTTGCCGCCGTGGTGGAGTATGGCGAAAAGGCCATTGATAGCAAAAGCAAACTCTCCCTGCGCTTCGGCGCCATCACCGGCGTGATCAAGGAGGCCGATTACTGGGCCCGCAAGGAAGGCGCCGACCGCATCACCGAGGCCCATGTTTTCACCGCCTTCAGCGAATACCGCTTTCGCTACAACCTCTACGAAGAAAAAATCCACGAGAATTACGTGGACGGCACCATCATGATCGACGTGGCCGGTGAAGCCGTGGGCCAAGTCAACGCCCTGGCGATCTATCAGATCGGCGAGATCGCCTTTGGCCGGCCATCGCGCATCACCGCCGAGACCTTCATGGGCCGTCCCGGCATCATCAACATCGAACGGGAATCCAAGCTCTCGGGCAAGAGCCACGACAAAGGCGTCTTGATTCTCTCGGGTTATCTGGGCCGCACCTTTGCCCAGCGTTACCCCTTGAGCCTGACCATCAGCCTCACCTTCGAGCAGAGCTACAGCAGTGTCGACGGCGACAGTGCTTCCTCCACCGAACTGTACGCGATCCTCTCCTGCCTGTCGGAGCTGCCCATCCGTCAGGGCATCGCCGTCACCGGATCGGTCAACCAGAAGGGGCAGGTCCAGGCCATCGGCGGAGTCAACCAGAAGATCGAGGGTTTCTTCGACGTGTGCCAGAGCAAGGGGCTGAACGGCCGCCAGGGCGTGATGATTCCGGCCGCCAACGTAAAAAACCTGATGCTCAAGAAAAGTGTCATCGATGCCGTCAAGGCCGGTCAATTCCGGATCTGGCAGGTCGGCACAGTTGAAGAAGGTATCGAAATCCTCACCGGCAAACCGGCCGGAACACCCGACGGCAACGGCAACTACCCGGCGGACACGGTGTACGGACGGGTCCAGCGCAAGCTGGAAACCTATTTGAAGCAGAGCCTGAAACTGAAAACCATGGTACGATCGAACAAGGCATAGGCGCTGCCGAGCGATCCTGGATGACGGCCGATGACCCGTGTATAAATCATGCACCTCCCTCCAATGGAGATCATAGAGCATCATGAACATTGAAGATCGTGCAACATTCAACCCGCGGATCATCCAGGACCTGAAGAATCGATCGGCAATAGGACTGCTATTTTACATAATAATCGTTCTTATCGTCATTTTCACGGACGATTTTTATACGCGGCATACGAACTTCTCCCTCTTGTTCAGCATCTCAATTTCCTTCACCTGTCTTTTTCGGTTCGTCCATCTGTTGGTTTCCAAATGGTCGCAAGAGCCATTCAGTGCTCGGCACAAGGTTATCTTTTTCAGCAGTGTGGGAATTACCGGACTGATCTGGGGCGTCTGTTACGCTTATCTGATGGTGTTGAAAGACGAGAATACGGCCAGGCTGCTGATGGCCATCTGTACGGCCGGCCTTAGTGCCGCCGGTACCGTAGCGTTCATGCCGAGTGTAAGACTCGCGATATTTTACAACTGTGCCATGCAGGTGCCGGCCATCGTCCTCATGTCCATTTACCAGGTCGACCTTCCCCTGGTCATCGCCATGCTGATGTTCTGTGTCTACATGGTATTGATGTCAAACCGGGGCAATCGTGAATACTGGCAGGCGTTGGAGAACGAGCAGCTGCTGATTAAAAAATCCGAACAACTGAAAATTCTCAGTCGCATAGACAGTCTCACCGGCCTATACAACCGGCGCCATTTTGATGAACGCCTCATCCAGGAATGGAAAGAGGCGTTACGGGTTCAAAAGCCGCCTACCGTGATCATCTGCGACATCGATTATTTTAAAAGGATCAACGACCGCTACGGCCACCAAGCCGGTGACGAATTTCTCAAGCTCACAGCAAGCCTTCTGCGAACCGTGTTCAAACGGGATACGGATGTCGTGGCCAGATTCGGCGGGGAGGAATTTATCGTGCTGCTCACCGACAGCACGCCGCAGATGGCCTTCGACCTGGCGGAGGCGTTGCGCCGGCGAATGTCGGAAATGCTGATGCCATACAAGGGTACAAACGTGTCGACAACCATGAGCATCGGCGTCGCCAGCAAGGTTCCCGGAATCCGCGAATCGGGGGATGCGTTGATTGCCCGCGCCGACAAAGCCTTTACCGGGCCAAACGGGAAGGTCGCAATCGGACGATTGTCGACCCCCAGGTTCAGCCATCCCCCCAACCATCAGCGAGTATCGAATGAAAAGCGGAATCAGCGGCGGGCACGAATCATTCATCTGCGCCAAGTCGGTCGTCACGCAATACCCCTTTTAACCCCTTTGCCTGGAGCTCCCATGCCGCAAATCGCCAACCGTCTGGCCCATTTCACCGAATCGGTCATCCGCGAAATGACCCGCGTGGCCAACCAATACGATGCCATCAACCTCTCCCAGGGGTTTCCCGACGCCGATCCACCGCCGGAAGTCCTCGCCGCCGGCAAGCGCGCCATGGACAACGGCCCCCACCAGTACGCGATCACCTGGGGCAGCCTGCGCTTTCGCGAAGCCCTGGCCCGCAAGCAGCGCCATTGGATGGGGCTCGACCTCGACCCCGATGCCAACATCGTGGTCACCTGCGGCAGTACCGAGGCGATGATGACGGCCATGATGACCGCCTGCAATCCCGGCGACAAGGTGGTGATCTTCTCTCCGTTTTACGAGAATTACGGCGCCGACACGATTCTCAGCGGCGCGGATCCCATCTACGTGCCGTTGCATCCGCCGGATTTCAACTTCGATGAAAACGAGCTGCGCGCCGCCTTCGCGCAAAAGCCCAAGGCCATCGTGCTGTGCAACCCGTCCAATCCGTCGGGCAAGGTCTTCTCCTTGGCGGAGCTTACGATCATCGCCGATCTGGCCAAGGAATTCGATGCCTTCGTCATCACCGACGAAGTCTACGAACACATCGTCTACGCACCCCACCAACATCACTACATCGCCGCCTTGCCGGAGATGTTCGAGCGCACGATCTCCTGCAGTTCCCTATCCAAGACCTACAACATGACCGGTTGGCGGCTGGGCTACGTGATCGCCCCGGAGGCGATCATCGCCGGAGCGCGCAAGGTACACGATTTTCTCACCGTGGGCGCCGCAGCCCCACTCCAGGAGGCCGCCGTGACCGCCCTGGACCTGCCCCTTGGTTATTACGACACGCTCACCGCCGATTACACGCGCAAGCGGGATCTTTTTCTCGGCTGCCTGGACGCGGCCGGCCTCACCTACACCACCCCCCAGGGGGCCTATTACGTGATGGTGGATTGCTCGGAATTCGGCGTGACCGATGACAACGCATTCTGCCGCTGGATGGCCAAGGAGGTGGGCGTGGCCGCCGTACCCGGATCGAGTTTTTTCCACGAACCGGTCAATCACCTGATCCGGCTGCACTTCTCACGGTCCGAGCAGATTCTGGCCGAAACCGGGCTGCGCCTGAAAAAGCTGAAGTCGCTACGGTAGCCGAGGCGATACGGTCGCAAACGGTCATTCGCTTTCCGGGTCGACCGCTTTCTCTTTACGTCTCAAGACAAACCCGGTAGCGGGCAGGATATCCTGGAAGGCCTGACCGTAGATTTCCCAGATGGTCACAAACAGGGCGGCGATGATGGGGCCGATGATCACCCCCACCATGCCAAACATGAAAATGCCCCCCATGGTGCCGAAAAAGATCATCAATTCGTGCATCTGGGTATCCTTGCCCACCAGGATCGGCCGCAACAGGTTGTCCAGGCTGCCGACCACCAGCCCGCAAAAACCGCCAACCCGATGCCTTTGGCAAGGGCGCCGTTGAAGGACAGAATCAGCGCCGCCGGCAGCCAGACGACCGCCGTGCCCACGCTGGGGATGATGGAAAGCACCACCATGATGGCCCCCCAGAAGGCCGGACTGGGAATACCGGTCACCCAGAAGGCCACGCCCGCCAAGCCCCCCTGAAGCATGCCGATGACCGCGGTGCCCTTCAGGGTGGCGCGGGTGACCGAGGTAAACCGCACCAGCATCTGTTGTTCGTCGTGATCCTGCAGGGGCAAATAGTAGAGAATCTTCTCCAACAGGCGCTCACCGTCCATGAGAAAAAAGTACATCGTGTAGAGCCAGGTGAAAAGCATGAAGAAAAAATTAACCGCCCCCATGGTGGCCGATTGGAGGTTGTTGATCAGGAACTGGCTGATCTTGCCGACCGCCTCGCCGGCCTTACGCATGATCAATTGGTTGTGGGGCGCGATCCAGTCGTCGTAATGGGGAATCGCCGCCAGGTATTCGGAAAGCGCATTGGGCTGCTCGATCTGCGCCTTCACCCAGGGCATCACCGATTGGCTGACCTTGATGGCCTGGCCGGTCACCACACCGGTGAGCACGGTCAACGGGATAAGCACCACGACGATGATCAATACCAGGGTCAACACCGACGCCAGACTTTTGCGCCCGCCCAGCCAGCCCGCCAGGCGTTCGTAAACGGGACGCGTCAGGGCGGCGAAGATACCGGCCATGAAGATCGCCATCAAAAAAGCGCGGATCATCGAAAGAAAGACCGCCGAGATAAAGATAACCAGGAGAATCACCACGAACTTGTTGAGTTTGTCGTCATGCATAACCGCTATGCTCCCGCGAATAGACGCCCGCTAAAGGGTCGGCCCCGTGACGGCCGGGCAAGAAATACAAATGAATGGAAACGTAAGCTCCCACATACTCCAAAAAACCGTCGAGGACAAACACCGGTTGCGGGAAAAGGTCCTCTGCCACCGTCCTCGACAAAGATCCGCCGGGCACACTTTATTGATGCAATTCACGAATAACTGTTGTAGTTTAAAGTTTCACTCACCATAGCACCCAAGTCAATTTCTATAGTGTTTAAGATAATGTTTTTGGCAAGGCCAGAGGGAGGAAGCGGTATAAACCATATCGCGACGACCGATAACGCAGCCGAAAAACATTATCTTGAATACGATAAACCCTGCATCAGCGAGGTAACCGCCTATGAACCGGTTTTTGAATTTCCTTGGCAGGCGCCCGATCTATCTTTCCCTCATCCTCGGTCTTCTGGTTATCGGCCTGGAAACAACGGCCCAAAGCGGCTGGCTGGAAACCGGTACCCAGGTCTTGAAATCAGTTGGCGGGAGCGGTGGTGAAAACGACCTTTCCAACCAGGACATCGGTGCCGCGCTCAAGGAGGCCCTGCAGATCGGAACGGACAATGTCGTCGCCCGGCTGGGCAAAACCGACGGCTTCAATGCCAACCCGGCCATCCACATCCCCTTGCCCGAAAAGCTCGAGACCGTCAAGTCGGCCTTGTCCAAAGTGGGCATGTCCGCCACCTTGGACGATCTAGAACTTAAACTCAACCGGGCCGCCGAACTGGCCACGCCCAAGGCCAAGCGCCTTTTCTTAGACACGATCAAGGCCATGTCCTTCGCTGATGTCAAAAGCATCTACAACGGTTCCAACGATGCGGCCACCCGCTATTTCGAGAAAAAAATGACCCCCGCCCTGACCCAGGAAATGCAGCCGATCGTATCCAACAGCCTGTCCCAGGTGGGCGCTGTCCAGACCTACGATCAGATCATGGGGAAGTACCGCAGCCTGCCGTTCGTCCCGGATATCAAAGCCGACCTGACATCCTATGTCATTGAAAAGGGCTTGTACGGCATCTTCTACTACGTCGCCCAGGAAGAGGCCGCCATCCGCAAGGATCCGGTCCGCCAGACCAGCGATCTTTTAAAACGCGTATTCGGGTCGAAATAAAAGCCGACGGATTCGCAAAATACCCACAAGGCTTGCGAACCCGCTGGAACGACGATTTTTTACGCGTTCATCAAAAACCGGTCGTTCTGGATGGGCCCCAATCTATATCTTTATCTTTTAATAAATGTGATTTTTTATCTTATATCCACTCAAGTCATCCCCGGTACCAACCGATAAACTGAAAATCAATGGATGTGTTGAGAACCCCGATCTACCTCTATTTCTTTTATTGGAAAGGTGATGACCGCATGGCCCGTATGAGCAATCTTAAAATCAGACACAAAATGCAGTTGACCGGTATCCTGTATCTGGCCTTGATCGCTATCGTTCTCTACTTCTTCATCAGCTCGAACACACTGATCAGGCAGTCGACCGAGCACCAACAAGCCTTGAATGCATTGTCCACCGACATCCGGCATCTGGAGATCGGCATCAAGGATTACGTCTACAACCGCCTTGCCCTCGATGTGTTGCGTCAACGTTTCGAGGGCTTGGGCAAGCGTTTGGCCGACCCCACCTTAGTCGAGGATCTGAATACCGTTCAGGAGCAGACCAACGCACTGGCCCAATTGCGCGCCCGCAATCAAGTCATCGAAGAAAAGATCGACAAGCTGACCGAAGCCTCCCTGAATGCCTCCAATGTCGTTATCAAAGCCATCAGCGACCGATTGGTCGGCGCACAGACCCGATGGGACGTATCGGACATGGAACGGGCCGTCATCGTGGGTGCGAACATGAACACCAACGCCAACTTCCGGATCAAGGTGCTTTTCGGCAAACTGAAAGCGGATATCGGGGTCAAAGACAGCCTGATCGATTTCCTGGATACCCTGGTGAAAAATGTCACCAAGGATATCGAAAGACTCAAGGGAACCGAGAACGAGGCGGCGGCCAGACAGGCCAAGGCCACCAACCTAATCGTCAAGGAGTTGGTGCTTGAATATATCGCGAATGTGAATAAACTCAACGCCAGTGAAAAACAAATCATGCAATCCATCGACAGCATCGACCACGGCATCGAGGGCCTGGTGCTGAAAAGCAGCGAAAATGTGTTCGGAAAAATAAAGGGCTACTTTTCTACCATCATCAGCGTGATTCTGGCCGCCTCGATCCTTGGCATTCTGATCAACTTCATCCAGGCGAAGGCCATATCGGGTTCATTGAATCAACTCAACCAGCGGGTCCGGGATCTGGCGGAAGGCGAAGGCGATCTGACCAAGCGCATCCTGGTCCGCAGCCAGGATGAAACCGGCGAATTGGCCCAATGGATCAACCTTTTTGTCGAAAAGCTGCAGCATATCCTAAGGGACGTCAAAAACAACGCGGATTCACTTCACCAGGCGTCAGGAACATTGACCGACGTTTCTCACCAGATGAGCACGGTGCCCGCTCGGCCTCGGAAAAGGCCGACGGCGTTGCCTCGGCAGCCGAGCAGATGAGCGCCAACATGAATTCCGTGGCAGCGGCCAGTGAGGAGGCGTCAACCAACGTCACCATGGTGGCCTCCGCTTCCGAGGAGATGGCCGCGACAGTCAAGGAAATCGCCAAAAACGCAGAAAAAGCGAGCGGCGTTACCAACGATGCGGTCCAGAAAGCCGGCGGCGCAACATCCAAGATCAATCTGCTGGGCGAGGCGGCCGATCAAATCAGCAAGGTCACGGAAGTGATCACCGAGATATCCGAGCAGACCAACCTGTTGGCCTTGAATGCCACCATCGAAGCGGCCCGCGCCGGAGAGGCGGGCAAGGGGTTTGCCGTGGTGGCCAATGAGATCAAGGAACTGGCCAAGCAAACCGCCCTGGCGACGCAGGAGATCAAGTCCAAAGTGGCGGCGATCCAGCAATCGTCTGTCCAAACCGTTGATGAAATCAAAATCATTTCCGAGGTCATCGGTGAAGTGGACGCCATTGTTTCCACCATTGCCGCCGCTGTGGTAGAACAATCGTCAACGACCGATGAAATCGCCGGCAATGTCGCCCAAGCCTCCCAGGGAATTCAGGATGTCAATGAAAATGTGGCTCAAAGCTCCACCGTTTCGGAACAGATCGCCGGAGATATCCGCGGGGTGAACCAGGCCGCCGGCATGCTGGCCGACAATAGCGCCCAGGTGACGACGAATGCCGAAACATTGGCGCAGCTATCGAAAACGCTGCATCAGACCATTGGACGGTTCAAACTGTAACCCGCGGTATCGGCATGCCACCGCTCCCGGGCCGCATGGTGGCCCGGGAGGTCTCATGTAACCCCATTTTGATGTTGATATTTGTCATGGGACATTTGACATTTTTACAAGTCCCCGGCGTGAATAAACCGTGGCAAACGATCAAGCCTTTTCGCCCATCCCGCTTGCGTTGTGCTCCCGCCTACACCGCAAATGGAAAGGCAATCGCCGGATGGTGCTGGTAGTCCTCTAATTTGAAGTCGTCCAGGTTCACCCAGGTTTCCAGATCCTCGAGGGTTTTGATCGACGGGTTGATTTTGAGTTTTGGCAGCGGGTAGGGCTCGCGCTTGAGTTGAATATCCCGCACCTGGGCCAGCTGATCCTCATAGATATGCGCGTTCACGATCTTGTGAAAGGCCTTGGCGGGACGGTTGCCGGTAATCCGGGCGATGATCATCAATAGCCATGCCACCTGTACTTGGTTGAACCCGTGCCCCAGGGGCAAATCATCCGAACGCTGGTAACTGGTCAGGTACAACCGGTCGCCCAAAAGACTGAAGACGTGGGTATGCATGCAGGGGGCCAGACAGGCCCGATCCAGCTCCCCCGGATTGTAGAAGGTCATGATTTCCCGGCGATCGTCGATGCCCTTTGACAGATGGTCGACGACCTTGCGCAGCTGGTCGATCTCCTGGCCTTCGGGATTGCGCCAGCCTCGCCCCTGAACGCCATAGCAGCGTCCCATGTCATCATCGCCCGTGCGATACGGGTTGGCCAGCCAATCGGGATTTTCGTTGGCGTTGGCATTCCAAGTGTTGCAGCCCAGGGCACGGAACTGGGCCGCGCTTTGATAGCCGCGCAGGTACCCCAGCATTTCGGCGATCGCCGGTTTCCAAAACAATTTCTTGGTGGTCAGCACCGGCAGGGTGCCGTCGCTCACATCGTATTCAAAGTCTGCATTGATGACCGTCAAACACCGTTTTCCGGTTCGGCTGTTGTAAACCCACGTCCCCTCGTCGATCACCCGTTGGCAAAGTTCCAGGTAAGCTTTCATGGCACTCCTTCATGGTACGGCCTTGCGATCTTCTCCGACCGGTCGCCCACCGTCGCGTGAATGGCGCCAGGTCGTATTAAGTACGCCATTATATACCAAAATGGAATAAATGCGAAACGATCTCGACGATCCGGTATCGGCAGGCGGGAAAAAGGAAGCCATCATGGAAAAAAAGAGAACGATATCCATGATGCTTCCGGCGGGTGACGCGGCCTCCTGGCACCGCCACCTTCAACCGCTCGGCATGCCAGGGGGGATGAAGGCATTACTGAATGCCGTAGTCCGTGGCATAAACCATGTGCGTAGAGAAGTTTTCAGGATCGTCTTCATTGAGTTCAAAGACCCGTGCGCCCCGAAGCCGGTCTCTTTCATCACCGCTCAGACCATAGGTCCCGAATCCGGTGTTGGCGGAATAACCGAGGTAGATGCCGTAGTAGTTGCCCACGTAATTGTTGACATGGTCATGCCCTACAAACACCCCCTTCACATCGCCGCGCTCAAGCATGGCGGCGTAAAAACCGCTGTTGAACGGTCCCGGGCAGACGTCTTCGTTCTTTTCGCCCACCACCGCGTGCCGATCCTGCATCTCCCACATGGTGGCGAATTCCTGCAGGGGGATATGAAAAAACATCAATCCCGGCACCTTGGCATGCATACGCTTTTCAAGGAATTTTGAAGTTTCGACATACCAGATGATCTGGCTGTGCTTGATCCAGTCCCAGCCGGGGTATCCGTCCAAAGACTGGCCGGCGATTTCGTCCGGAGCATAGCGCCCGGAGTCGAGCGCCCAGATGTTGAAGACGGGCCGCATCCCCCGCGAGCCGTAAATCAGGGTATACATGTTGCCGGTGCCCTCCACATTTCGTGGCCCCCATTGGTTGATATTGTATGGATAGGACATGTAGATCTTCAGCATCGCCGCTTCATCCAAACCGGTTTTCTCGGTATGGTCCTCATCGTGGTTGCCGAAGGTGACCAACCAGGGGATGTGGCGCTCATCCACCGGCTGAACGATATTGTTGATGGCCACCATGACATCATCGGGGGTATCACATCCACCAGTGACATTGTCGCCGGTGAAGACGACGAGGTCCGGCGTCTGATCGTCCAGAACGGCCTCGATCAGCTGGACGGTCCGAGGATCGGTATCCTCGTCATCTTGTGTATCGGTAAACTGCACGATTTTAAAGCTCCGGTCGTCATTGAACCGCAGGTGAAATTTCCCCATATGGCCGGCCTGGGCGACAGACCCGATACTGGCGATGCACAGCGCGGCTGCTGCGCAAAAGCATAAGACTCTCGAAATTCTCATGTTCATCTTCCCCTTTCGAATGAAAAAGATGACAATTTCGCATCCATGCGCCGCTGTCGACGGGGCAACGCGTGGGGCGGGATTGTCTCAGTTGGATATGGCGCTTACGTTTGGTATTATTCCGGCCGGAATGGGGTGATTAAGCGGGAGCCATGTTAGCTCCCGATTAAAATTCGAGAATTTTCTCTTCAGTGACGTTAGTTCTGGGTTAAGGGAGGGTTTACACGGGTTATTCGCCAATTACCGTATAGAATTTCAAGTCGGTCGAGGCGCACAGGTCGGTCATCGCGGCCGGCAACGCCTCCCCGGGTCTGGGCGGCCCGAACACTTCGATCAGATGGTCGATATGCGTCTTCAAAGCCTGTTTGTCACGCCACTGTTCCCGCAGGACAAAATTTCGCGGATCATCCTTCTGCTGGTGGAAAACATAGCCAAGACAACCGTCCTCTGCACGGGAAAGGGGTGTGGCCTTCTCGGCAAAAGCACGAAATGCCTCAACGGTGTCTTCCAGGGTACGGACATGAAATAAAATCGTGATCATCGTCATCCCTCCTGAAATCGTCATCCGGCGGTGAGATGGATGCCCCTTTACGGGCGTATCGGTTCAATCGGGGTCATCGCGGGAAAGCCACGGATGCTATAGCGCGCCTTGTGATTGTATTGCAAGGGTAGAATGAGGCCCCTCCATGGAGAACATTATATTTGTATTAAACATGATGGAATCCGGACGAACCAGTGGGATCAGGCAAGAAATGAGCAGGAATGGGTATTCAAAATCGATGGATAAGGCTTATTGTTTTCACATACCCACTCTCAAGAAATGGGCTCCATTGACAACGTTGCCGTCAACGGCACAACAGGAGGATGTTTGATATGAAAACCAAACGACTTGGAAGAACCGGCCTGCTGGTTTCAGAATTGTGTTTTGGAACGATGACCTTCGGCGGGAAGGGATTCTGGCGTGCCATCGGTCAACTGCCCCAGGAAGCGGCGGACCGATTGGTGGGAGAAGTCCTGGATGCAGGGATCAACTTTATCGACACCGCCAACGTCTACTCCGAGGGAGAGGCGGAAACGATTCTTGGCAAAGCCTTGGGGAAACGGCGTCAAGACGTGGTGCTGGCCACCAAGGTACTCGGCCCCATGGGGCCGGGGCCCAACGACACGGGACTGTCGCGCCGGCACATCCTGCAGGCGGTCGAGGCCAGCCTGACGCGCCTGGGCACGGATTACATCGATCTTTACCAGATTCACGGGTTCGATCCGCTCACCCCGCTGGAAGAAACCCTGCGGACCCTTGACGATTTGGTACGATCCGGCAAGGTGCGCTACATCGGTTGTTCCAACCTGGCCGCCTGGCAGGTGATGAAATCCCTATGGATTGCCGACAAGCACGACCTGCACCGGTTCGAAAGCCTGCAGGCCTATTACACCATCGCCGGTCGCGACCTCGAACGCGAAATGGTGCCGTTGCTCGAGGATCAGCACATGGGGCTCATGGTCTGGAGTCCCCTGGCCGGTGGCCTTTTGTCCGGCAAATACGACCGTGACGGCAAGGGGCCGGGAGGCGCCCGCCGCGTGGATTTCGATTTCCCGCCGGTCAACAAGGCGCGGGCCTTCGACGTCGTGGATGTCATGCGCGACATTGCCCGCGAAAAATCGGTCTCCGTGGCCCGCATCGCCCTGGCCTGGCTCCTGCACCAGCCGGTGGTCACCAGCGTGATCATCGGGGCCAAGACCCCGGAGCAGTTGGCCGACAACCTCGCCGCCACAGAGGTACGCCTGACCGCCGACGATCTGGCGCGTCTGAACACGGTCAGCGAGCTGCCCGAGGAGTATCCCGGATGGATGCTCGAGCGCCAGGCCCAGTATCGTTTTCCGGAAGAGGCGGCGGATGCCTGATCCCACCGTACGGGTGAGCGTCGGATTCGGTCAAAATTCTTTGTAAATCCTCGCCAACGGATGCCCCGGCGCCTGGAGGGCCAGATCGTTGAAGTAACCGTAAGGGGTTTTGACCGCCAGGTAACCGGCGGCGTCCAGCCGCTGCTGTACGCGATCGATCAGGGTACCGGCCGCCGCCGGTTCGGCCTTGGCTTCTCCCAAATGGGTGAACGAGTGCAGGACAACCTCACGGGTTTCCCATTTCCGGGCCAGCCATTTGGCGTTTTTGACCAGCTTGGTTTCGGCCGAGCTGCCATCAACCACATCCGCCGGTTCCACATGGATGAAGGCCACGACCGCCTGGTCGCAGGCCATGGGCGTCGCCTCAGGAGCATCGTCCAGGGTCTTGAGGGTCGGCTGCCAGGCAAAACGGTCGCAATACCAGAACAAAACACGCATGATCGCCTCTTTTTTTTCAATACACGCATTGAACCCGGTTTTGCCGCCCGTCAAGGGCCCGTCACCGAGCCTTTCTCTTCCAGCGCCCCCTCGCCAAACAGGAACCGGTCGATCCAGGTCAGTCCCAGCAGGAGCAGCGCCTCATCATCCTGCTCGATGGCAGCCAACTGTTCCGGGGAAACGGCATAGCGCGACAGGAAACTGCTTTCAAAAACAAAACGGCGGAAGGTGTCCACGTTGTAGCTGGCCATGAACGCCATCTTCATGGCCGGGCTGTCGATGCCCTTGGGACCGAAAGGGTTGCTTTGAAACCGGGCGGCGATGCGTGCCCATCGACTGTTGAGGTCCGTGTAGGCATCCATCTTTTGGTCGGCCATCCAGCTCTCGGCGGTCCAGCTGCAATTCTCCTGGTGGCCCTTGCAGTGTCCGTGGCGCACGACATAGCAGTGCATCCTAAGGTTTCCGTCTTCATCACCGTACATGAACGGTTCCAGTGGATAAGCGCGACACGAATAGGGGCGGTCTTCATAGATCGTGCACCCCTGCTCCTGCAAAAAGGGACAGGGTTTTCCGGGCCGATCACTCATCTTGAGCATCACGTTGGGAAAGGTGGGCATATCCCGGATAGCCGTTAAGGTGTACTCGGTCAAAAAGGTCTCCGAAGAGATGCCCAAATGCCGTTTCATCCGAACGATATCGTAAGGGTACAAATACATATCGGCGTCGTGGCAGCAACGCGTAAAACAAGACACACCGCTGTGACAGGCAAATTGGAAGTGGTCCTTGCCCAGCAGGTAGCGGTTACCGGTATTGCTCATGGGGGGTGTATTCATCATTTGGTTTCCAACGATCTCCGGTTTATCATCTCCGAAAAGGCGCATTTGCCAACTTGGGAAATTGAGGTGACACAGGTGTTCCACACTGATGATCCGTGGGCAACCCGACAGCGGCCGTATCCTAAACCGCTCGATGCGCATGCTGGCCGGATTTATTGGTTACAAGAAGGCTGAAGTGGGGTCAAGAGCAGACTTTCCGCTGGGGAAACAGTAGCATGACGTAGGCGCAGTTTTGCAACCCAATCCCTTGGCATCGCATCCACAAGACAACCAGCGCGGTCCTATTTACCTGAAGATATTATTATATTGTCAACAAATAACTTTATTTTCAAACTGGCACGCGGCCTGCTTTTAATTAAGAGATCCCAACATTGCCGTTCGGGTACGAATGGATCGGCAATCTTAGAATCATACCATGAAGAAAAAACCCGGCAGCAGATGAATACACCGCATTACCACTATCTATTCGGCCCTGTACCGTCCCGCCGTTTCGGGCGTTCTCTGGGCATCGATCTGACGCCGCGGAAGACCTGCAGCCTGGACTGTGTCTTCTGTCAGTTGGGACGCACCACCCGCAAAACCCTTGAACGAAAAGCGTATGTCCCCACGGCCGATGTGATTGAAGAAATCGAGCAGTGGTTGAAAAGCGGCACCTCTGCCGACTATCTGACCCTTTCGGGATCCGGCGAACCCACACTGCATGCCCAGTTTGGTGATGTGCTGGCCTTTTTACACCGCCAACCCATCCCTTCCGTACTTCTCACCAATGGCACCCTTTTTTATCTGCCCGAGGTCCGCGCGGCCGCCGCCCAAGCCCAGGTGGTCAAGGTATCGCTCAGCGCCTGGGACCAGCGTTCCTTCGAATGGGTCAACCGGCCCCAGCAGCAGCTTGACTTCGCAACGATCTTCGACGGACTGCGTGAATTCCGCAAAGGATTCGATGGCCAGCTGTGGATCGAGGTATTTCTGCTCGCCGGCATCAACGCCATGCCCAAGGATGTGAAAAAAATCGCCCGCCTCGCGCGGGCCCTCAGACCGGACCGCATTCATCTCAACACCACCGCCCGGCCACCCGCCGAAGATTTTGCCGCCGCAGTTCCCAAGGCCCGATTGGAGGAGCTTACCGGCCTGTTTGAGCCGCCGGCCCGAATCGCTGCCGATGAGACCGCCCATCGATCCCCAAAAACCATTGCCGACGAAGCCAGTATTCTTGCTATGCTAAAGCGCCGCCCGTGCACGATGAACCAGATCGAAACAGCATTTGGCCTTCACATCAACGAGGTATCTAAAATATTAGGGCACCTCATAGACACCCACCAAGTACGCGCCGATTTGAAAAGGACAGAGGTCTACTACACATCGACTTCAATCGGCAGTCATTCTTTCCAGACACAAGACAAATAGGGGCGGCCCCCAAAAACGGTTCCGGGGCGTGCAAGATTTGAACTTTGCATGGCGAGCTTCGTCTCTTTTTTGCGCTTTGCATGAGAATGCACTACTTCTCATACTCTTCTCCAGACATTACCACTGTGTAAAAATTATATATAAACCCTAAATGGTTATGTATATCAATAAAATCATTTTTATATCGTGGCACGCACCTTGCTTACGGAAGCATCAGTAGTATTCACGCCGAACTGCCCGACAAGGCAAGCCATCCGAAAGGATGGGGCGCAAAGCTTCTGGCCTACCCCTTTTTTTCGAGAAGGCATGGCTGCATAGCTGCCGAAAGCAAACGGTTGCATCCGACATGGATTCAACGGTTTGTAAAAATTGAATCATGGAGGATTGCAAAATGTCGTACCCTTTCAGCGCATTTCTGCGCAGACCCGTTGCCCATGGTCTCATCCTGGGTATTTTTTTATTCTTTTCATCCATTTGCCTCGCACAAGCAGCGGAAGTGAGCTTGGCCTGGGATGCCAACGATCCGGTTCCGGACGGATATCGGATTTACCAGCGTACGGATGATGCGGCCTATGACTACTCCCAGCCGGCCTGGACAGGTACGGTAACATCGGGAACCGTCACCGGCCTGGCTGACGATACCACCTATTATTTTGTGGTCAGGGCCTACGCGGGGTCGCTGGAAAGCGCCGATTCGGAAGAAGTCACATATACCACGCCGGCAGCGACCTCAACCGCCACGACCTATTCCATCACGGCGTCGGCAAGCGCGTTCGGCACGATTTCACCCTCAGGTACGGTTTCCGTCTCCGAAGGTGCCACTCAGACATTCACGATTTCTCCAGACACGGGCTACCAGGTTACCGACGTGCGCGTGGATGGCGTCTCCCAGGGTGCGCTCACATCCTATACATTCAACAATGTCACCGCCGACCATACCATCAGCGCAACCTTCGCGGCGGACAGTTATACGATCACCGCCAGTGCCGGAACCGGCGGCAGCATCTCGCCGTCGGGCAGTGTCAGCATAACCTACGGCGGAAGCCAGACATTCACGGTAACGGCCAATAGCGGCTACCAGGTTACCGACGTGCGCGTGGATGGTGTCTCCCAGGGAGCGCTGACATCCTATACATTCAGTGATGTCGCCGCCAGCCACACCATCAGCGCAACCTTTGCGGTAAACAGTTATTCGATCACCGCCAGTGCCGGAACCGGGGGCAACATCTCGCCGTCGGGCAGTGTCAGCATAACCTATGGGGGAAGCCAGACATTCACGATAACGGCCGACAGCGGCTACCAGGTTACCGACGTGCTTGTAGATGGTGCCTCCCAGGGTGCGCTGACAGCCTATACGTTCAACAATGTCGCCGCCAGTCACACCATCAGCGCAACCTTTACGATGGACACCTATACTGTAACCGCCTCGGCAACCGAGGGCGGGTCAATTTCTCCGTCCGGCCAGGTCACGGTTGAGAGCGGCGCCAGCCTGGATTTCTCAATGGTGGCGGATGAAGGCTATGAAATCGTGGATCTTCTGGTGAACGGAACTTCGGTTGGCGCACAAACGCGCTATACCCTGGCGGACATTGCTGCGGATGGTACGATCGAAGCGGTTTTCGATCTGGAAAACCAGGCCCCCGTGGCGGACGCCGGACCGGATCAAACCGTCGATGAGGCACAAAAAGTAACGCTCAGTGGCTTGAACTCCATTGACATGGATGATGGCATCGCTTCGTTCCAATGGCTTCAACTTGAAGGCCCCAAGGTCACGTTGGACAATCCGGGTGAAGCGGAAGCGACCTTTACCGCACCGGATGTGGATACGTCAGGCGCCTCGCTGGTTTTCGAACTGACCGTGACCGATTACAATGGCTCGGTTAGCGTCGATACCAGCATTGTCAACGTGACCTGGGTCAACGTTCCTCCGACAGCGATGCGGGTGATGGGGCAACCGTCGCTGAAGAAGATGAGGTGGTGCTGGATGCCTCCGGCTCGACCGATCCGGATGACGGCATCGCAAGCTATTCCTGGAAGCAGACCCAGGGACCGATAGTCACCCTTTCCAACGCTCAGTCCGCCAGTGCCTCTTTTACGGCACCAATCCTTTCCACGGACGGCGCGTCGCTGACCTTTGAGGTCACCGTGACCGATGCCGGCGGACTGCAGGATACGGACACCGTCATCGTTGTTGTCGAGCACGCCAATCAGGCACCCCTGGCCGATGCCGGTTCGGACCAAGAGGTAAATGCCGGTGATGAAGTGACCCTGGATGGCACTCTGTCTACAGATCCGGATGGTGAAATTGTAACTTACCACTGGAGTCAGACAGAAGGAACGCCCGTCACCTTGTCCGACGCAACCGCCGATACCCCAACCTTCATCGCGCCAAATGAAGGTGAAGACGGGGCCACGCTGACCTTCGCGCTCACGGTCACCGACGACGGCGACATGTCGGCCAAGGATGCCGTTCAGGTGAGGATTGCCCCGGTGGTTACCAAAACCGAAGACGATGTCACCGCCCCTTCGGTAAATATCGAAAGCCCATCCAGCGAATGGTTCATCGCATGGCAGTCGTCCATCAGCATGTCCGGCAAGGCCTCCGATGACACCGCCGTCACCAGCGTGACCTGGGAAAATAATAAGGGGGGAAGTGGCGTTGCTACGGGAACCACCGAATGGCGTATTCCATACATTCGTCTTAAGGTCGGCTTCAATGTGATTACCGTGACGGCAACCGATGCCGCCGGCAATGCGACCTCCGCATCCACGGTCGTGGCGCGCATAAGATAAACCGGCGAGGGTTCATCCTGGAGCAACCTTCATAGATCGGCTGATGATGAGCCCATAACGATCGAATAAACCCAACGACGGCCATGGAAATATTTCCTGGCCGTCGTTGCAATCCTTTCCTTCCTACGCGTCATCATCATACTCGGGATAGTGCGTCCGCATGCATTCGGGGCAGATACCATGACTGAATTCAGCCTGGGAGTGATTGCCGATATATTCTTCCACCTGGTCCCAGTAGCCCTTGTCATTTCGAATCTTCTTGCAAAATGAGCAGATGGGGATGATTCCCTGAAGCGTCTTGACATGGTCCAGGGCACGCTGCAGCGCGTTGACCTTCTCGGAGAGACGGCTTTGCAGATCGACAATGCGCTTTCCCACCCCGATCCTTGCCCAAAGTTCTTCCGCATCAAACGGTTTGACCAGGTAGTCGTCCGCCCCGGCATCAAGTCCGGCGACGACATCTGTTTTCGTCCCCTTAGCCGTCAGCATGATCAAATAGGGCGGCTGATCGATAGGCTGGGCCCTGATTCTGCGAACGAGCGTAAGACCATCCATTTCCGGCATCATCCAATCCAAAATCGCCATCCGAGGGGCATCGGGCCGCTGCATCACGGCCCATGCATCGGCACCGTTGACGGTCTCGGTGACAGTGTGTCCTTTTTTCCGCAGCAAGCCTGACAGCATTTTACGGCTGGTCAGGTCATCCTCGGCGATCAGAATGCGCATGGCGATCGGCCTTCCTTCCAATCCTTTTTTCATCACGATTCCATTTATCTTCCCAAATGGGATCTCATGGCCTTTTGCAATGCGTCGAAGCGGCCGGTCAGATCGTCCAGCCGGCAGGCCAAAACATCGACGTTCCCCGTCTTGGCGGCAACCTCCATCTCCAAAGCCGACTTGCTCAAGGCAACTCCCCCGACATTGGCTGCCGCGCCTTTGATCTTATGGGAGCAGCGCTCCACCCCGGAGAGATCGTTTGATTCCACCAGCCTGGCGATCAACGCGATCTGCCGGGGAATATCTTCAAGAAAAGTTTTTGCGATCGTTGACAAAAGGTCTTCATCCCCCATCAAGCGATCCAGCAATACGGATCGATTCCATACCGTGGCGGAGGAATTCCCAAAGGATGGTCTACACTGCGGCGGCTGAATCGGCCGCTTGATTTTGTTTTTCCGGACGGGCAGCCACTTGGCGATCTTCTCGATCAGGCTATCGGTGGATATGGGTTTGGTGAGGTAGGCGTTCATCCCGGCCTTAAGACAGCGATCCCGATCATTGGCCATGGCGTGTGCCGTCAGCGCGATAACCGGCACCTGATGATTCATCACACCCGAATCGGGATTACGAATCTGTCGGGTTGCTTCAAGCCCGTCCATTTCCGGCATCTGCACATCCATGAGGACCATATCGTAAGGAATCATGGCCAGGGCATCCAGCGCTTCCTGACCGTTGGCAACCGTATCGGCTTTGAGGCCTATTTTTGCCAGCATGCCCATGGCCAGTTTCTGGTTGGCGGCGTTGTCGTCGGCAATCAGAACACGCGCCCCGCATCCGGCAAAAATTGGATCAGGCGGGCTGGCCAAACGCTCCGGAGAAAAGCAACGCGGTCGCTGCCCACCGTCGCCACCACCACCAAGCAGCATCGACAGGACACGCTTCAATTCGACTTCCCGAATCGGCTTGGCCAGGCAGGCGGCAAAATCAACACCTGCCGAAGGGGAGACTTTCCCCTTTTTGGTACCCATGGCAGTCAACAGGACCATTTTCAAGCTCGATAGGCGGCGATCGGCTCTGATGGCGCCACCAAGGGCAATGCCGTCCATGTTCGGCATCTGCATATCGACCAGGGCAATTTGATAGGGATCCTTTTGGTCGAGGGCCAGATGGAGGGCCTTTAAAGCGCTTTCGCCGTCTGCGGCCTGGGTCGTCCGTATTCCCGCACGACGCAACATTTTTTCTAGGACGCTACGATGGGTGGTATTGTCATCCACAATCAACAGCCTGGTATCGGCAAACGGAGAGCCATGGACTGTCGGCGCTTTTTCGCCACGGGTCTGTTTATCCAGATCGACACTGAACCAGAACGTCGACCCCTCGCCATGCCGGCTTTCCACGCCGATCCGGCCGCCCATGAGTTCGGCCAGTTGCCTGGAAATCGCCAACCCCAGCCCCGTTCCGCCATACTTGCGGGTGGCCGAGGCATCTCCCTGGGTAAAAGGATGAAAAAGATCGTGCTGGCCCTCTTTGGAAATCCCCATGCCGGTATCGCTGACCGAGAACCGCAAACGCACCGTTTGGGCGGTCTCATTCAGGCGGGAAACCCGCACGGCAACCTCACCCACCGGCGTGAATTTAATGGCATTGCGACCAGATTGACCAGGATCTGCCGCAAACGCCCCGGGTCTCCGATAAGCTGCGTGGGCACATCCGGATCGATTGCGCAAATAAACTCAAGCCCCTTGTCATGGGCACAAAACGCCAAACCCGAGGCGAAGTCGGCCAGTTGATGCTCCAGATCGAAATTGAGCGCTTCCAAATCGAGCTTTCGGGCCTCGATCTTTGAGAAATCCAGGATCTCGTTGATGATACGCATCAGGGTTTCACTGCTGCTGCGCACGACTTCAACATAATCCCGCTGTTCATCGCTCAAATCCGTGTCGAGAAGCATTCCGGTCATACCGATAACCCCGTTCATGGGCGTCCGGATTTCATGGCTCATGTTGGCCAGAAACTCGCTTTTAGCGACATTTGCCGCCTCCGCTTCAGCAGCCAGCCGATTGGCCCGGGCGGTTTCCGCCTGCAGACGACGGTTGGTTTCCAGCAAATCCTTTTGCGCCTGCCACTTCTTGGTGACATCGCGAAACCACCATACCCGGCCGACGATTTCATTACCGAGCCGTTGCGGATGGGAATAGCGTTCGAAAAAGCGGCCATCGGTAAGCTCGATCAAATCGGAACTGATCTCTTCGGGATGCAGGTACAACCTATTGATCCGCTCCAAAAAGGCATGGGGTGCTACCAGCTGATCGAGAACATAGGCGATCAGTTTATCGTCCCGGGCCTCCTTGGCAAGGGCATCCGGGATCCGCCATTGTTCCAGAAACTGCCGGTTCCATTTCGAGATGCCGCCGTTTCGATCCACGACGAGTATCCCATCGGTCGTGGCTTCCAGCGCGCTATCCAGCAGGGACAATGACGATTGCAGCGCCGCTTCGGTCCGTTTGCGAGGCTCCAGATCATCGATGACCCAAATCACCCCCCGGTTCAAATCGCCCGTATCCAAAGCCTTGCCGGAAAGCGTACACCACACCGGCGTGCCGTCCCGACGGGAGAGTTGGTAATCGACCTGAAACTGGGTACCGTTGGTCAGTTTTTCATGGTGGGCCTCGCCAAATGCTCTAAAGCGATCTTCATTCAGGTGCATCTGGCGCATGCTCATGCCGTTCATTTCCTCCGGGCTGTCATAACCCAGGATGTCGGCCAGGCGCTGATTGCAGCGGGCAAGGTATCGGCCACCGCGTAGCAGCAGGATTCCGATCTGCGAATTTTCGAAAATGGACTCGAAGTCCCGTCTGGCATCGGCCAGCGCTGTCTCGGCACACTTTTGCGCAGTGATATCCGTGATCACGCCGACCATCCCGGCCGCTTTTCCACGGGGGCTGACGACGACCGCCTTGTGGTAGACGACATGGCGCGGTCCCTGAACGGCGGTGACCTCCAGGCCATAGGTCAGCGGCTCTCCCTTGGTGATGATGTTCAGGTCCTTGCGGTGCTCGGTCGCCGCCAGCTCCCACGGCAGGATCTCGAGGCTGGTGCGGCCCACAATAGCCGATTTCGGCAAACCCCAGAAATCGGCAAAGGCTTCATTGCATTCCAGATAGATTCCCTCTGCATCCTTGTAGAAAATGGGTGTCGGTGCCGCGTCCAGGAGGGAACGCACAAACAGCGTCTGGTTTGTAATGGTTTCGGACGATTGCTCGCAGACCTCAATGTCGACAAAGGTTTCGACCAGCACCGGTTCGCCGTTCCATTCAGTCATGGTCACCGATTTGAGAACCGGGATTTCCTTACCGTCCGTCCGCCGCAGAATGCGGATGGAATGATCCACCACTTGACCATCGTCAAGCACCGGGCATGTCCCCTGCTGCGCCTGACACAAGTACGTCGCACAGGGTTGTCCCAACAGGGTCTGCCCTCGATCGGTACCGGCAAGCCTGCGTGTGTATTCATTGGCCCAACGGATTCGTCGATCATGGCCGATGATGACAATGCCGATCGGAAAAGCCATGAGGATGTCCTGCGTAGGACCCGTCAGCGGCAGCGCCCCCATGTCGACCGGCTGTGGTTTTTCCGCCCTGTTGACCGTGCCTGATCTGGTAAGGGGGAGCTTTGCGAAATATTTTTCGATCATTTGTCTTGTCAAAACGCTGTACTAAAAAAAGTGGCGTCACTTTTTTCCGCGTGCACACCATGTTGGCGGCAACCATCAATCCAATCCAGATGACCACACGCTGCCATAACCCTCGTAATAAACACTTCTTCCACTAATTCGGCAGAGACTGTGATTACTTGAGGGTCAAACGCCGATCCAACTCCCTCTGATTTCAAGTCCATTTCATCACAAATCCGCCGGCGATGGCCTTCGACGAATCTGTTGTTGACATTGGCGGCGGCGGCGCATAATACCATGGCATATAAAGTTGTTGGATTCGTAAAAATCAGCTGGGGGAGCCCCGACAGCGGGGCTGAGATGGCGCAGCGGCGCCGACCCTTTGAACCTGATGCAGGTCATACTGCCGTAGGGAAAGCGCGACAACAAAGCCGTTTTGGGTCTTTTTCTTGTCAGGCTTGCCTTTCGGGCGGGCCTTTTTTATTGGCCCCTGCTCCCCCGGGTTTCCCATCACCCCCCACCAGGAAGAGGTATTCTCCATGGACTACACCACCCAGATGGATGCCGCCCGCAAGGCATCGTCACCGACCAGATGCACGTCGTCGCCCAAAAGGAGCAGATGGATGTCAATGTTCTGCGGGACCGGATCGCCGCCGGCACGGTGATCATTCCGGCAAACAAAAACCACGCCAACCTCGACCCGGAGGCGTCGGCCTGGGGTTGCGCACCAAGATCAATGTCAATCTGGGGATTTCCAAGGATTGCTGCGACATCGACCGCGAGATGGACAAGGTCCGCCGGGCCCTTGAA
>NZ_BBCC01000082.1 GCF_001311845.1 Desulfosarcina cetonica JCM 12296
CGCGGCAAGGCCGGCACCCTGGACACCGATCGCTGGAAGGCCCTGTGTCATCAATGCCGCCAGGCCAAGGAACGCGTTCTCTCGGGCGACGCCGAACACCAGCGGGTTACCCTGACCGGCAGCGGCAGCCGCCTGATCGGCGGCACCCTGACGGCCGACCTGGACCGCGCCATGGTGGAGGAGATCGTTCTGGAAGGCTTTTTTCCCCTGACCGATGCAGGTGAAATGCCACCCAGGGCCCAGCGTGCGGCCATCACCGAGTTCGGCCTGCCCTATGAAGCCGAGCCGGCCATCACGCGCCACTTGCAGCGTTTTTTGATGCAACACGCCGCCGACGTGGCCGATGCCGTGGGAAAGCCGCTCCCCCTGCCCGACCGGGTCCTGTTCAACGGCGGGGCACTCAAACCCGAAATCATCCAGAACCGTATCGTCGACAATCTCGTACGCGTCTTCGGCAGCAGCGACACACCGCGACCGCGGATCCTGGAAAACCGCAACCACGACACGGCCGTGGCCCTGGGAGCCACCTATTACGGTCTGGTCAAAATCGGCCGCGGCGTACGGGTGGGCAGCGGCAGCCCGCGCGCCTACTACCTGGGAATCGAGCGATCGGACGCGGCAGCCGCCACCGCCGGCAAGGAAGCCATCTGCCTGATCGAACGCGGCCTCGAGGAGGGCACGGCCATCGATATGGGCCAGCGCCCCTTCGCCGTGCTGGCCAATCAGCCGGTGCAGTTCGAACTCTTCAGCTCGAGCTATCGTAGCGGCGACACCGCGGGCGACATCATCCCGGTGGACGACTCCCTGGTGGCCCTGCCGCCACTCCAGACCGTCATCCAGTACGGCAAGAGGGGGCTCAAGACCCGGATTCCCGTTGAGATTGCCGGGGAATACACCGAATTGGGGACCCTCTCCTTGTGGTGCCGATCGCAAACCAGCCAGCATCGCTGGCAGCTGCAGTTCCAGCTACGCGACGCCGTGGGTACGGCAGACGTGCGCGAACAGACGATCCTGGACCAGGCTGTCGTCCAGCAAGCCCGTGAGGCCATCGATCAGGCCCTGGGCAGCGATACCAAGGATGTCCTGAATACGCTGGTCAAACGAATCGGCGCCATTGTCGATCTTCCCCGGGAGGCGTGGCCCCTGGCCTTTCTTCGCGATCTGGCGGACAGTTTTTGGCCCGGCCCGAGACACGCAATCGTTCGGCGGCCCATGAGGCACGCTGGATGAACCTGCTCGGCTTCTCTCTGCGGCCCGGATTCGGCGACGCCCTGGACGAGCAGCGCATCAAACAGGCCTGGCGGCTGCACACCCAGGGGGCCATCCATCCCAAGCAGGCTCAGGTCCAGGCCGAATGGTGGATCATGTGGCGCCGGCTGGCCGGCGGCCTGAACCCCGGCCAACAGCGCCAACTGAGCCAGGCCTTGGGCACCCTGTTGCAGCCGGGCAAGAACGGCAAAATCCGCCTGCCCCTGCAGCAGCAATTGGAGCTATGGATGGCGGTGGGCAACCTGGAACGGCTCTATGTAAAGGACAAAATCCGCTGGGGAGAACTGCTGCTGACCCAGATGCGCACCGGTGCGGCGCGCCATCAGCTGGTCTGGACGCTTTCGCGGCTGGGGGCCCGAGAACTCCTTTACGGGCCGGTGGACCGGGTGATTCCGCCCGCCACGGTGGCCGACTGGATCGAGGCCATCATGGCCAAGCCCTGGGAGCCGTCCAAGATGCTCGTCAGCGCCCTGGCACGCATGGCCCGCCTGACCGGGGACCGCACCCGCGATCTGTCCCCCGAAATTCTCCGGCGTATCCACGACTGGATTCCCGAGTCTCCCGAAAACGCGGATGCACGGCGGCAACTGACGGAGGTGGTTCCCATGCAGCATCAGGAGGAACAGGCCGCCTTCGGCGAGTCACTACCGGCGGGTCTTATGCTGCACGCCGAGCCCTAACGCACCCGAAAGGCTGCAGGTGCATCTCTTTGTCAAATGTGATATATAGGGCAGCCTTTTAGAAATACTCCCCGGTCGCGGGAGGCGATATTTACCATCATTTCAGCAAAAAGTCAGATGTATGAAAAAATCAGGTTACAGAATCGACAATGATGTTTTATCCATCCATACGGCGTGTGGCGTATACAAATTCAGGATCGATAACGACACCGGCCCGACCGACGCGCAAACGATCGCCGAACTGATGGTCAGCGAGATGGAAAACGTCGACACGAAATTTCAAAGCAAAAAGGAAGCATCGAGTCCTTACGCCAGGCTGCTGTTAGCCACCCTGAACATCGCGGGCAACTATGTCCGCCTGGCAAGCCGATACAACCAGCTGCTCGGGGAGCAAGACCAAAGGAAGACGGCGGCCAGGGATACCGCTGTGAAGACAACGGCAAAGGCCGCCCCACCGGAGGATATCCCCCAACCGACCAATGAAGACTCGGCCCAGCCGACTGCCGCAACCCAAAGCGTTCAAGTCGCAGAACCACCGCCAGCACCGGAACCGCCAGCCAGCCCCATTGAACCGGTCACCGTTCAAGCATCGCCGCCCACCGTCCTGGACCATCCGATCGTGGTCCATGGAAGCGAAAAACCGCAGCCTGACGAACCGGACCCGCTGCCCGTATCGCAGGGAGTCGATACGAAAACCGAAAGCATGCTTCTGCCCATGCTTGTGCCCAAGGCCGAGCCTGAATCCAAGCCGAGCCCGGCAGTCACAGCGGGCAGTCCCACACAGGTGAGGATCGATGCGCAGCCGGTGCCGATAACACCGGCAATGGAAGCCGCTGCAGGCTCCGAGCCGGAGTACAAACTGCCGCCCCTGAACTTCTTGAAAAGGGCCGACCAGGCCGTGGCGGTGGACCACGAGGCCATCCGACGGGATGCGGAGCTGCTCGAGCGGAAGCTGGGATACTTCGGCATCAAGGGAGAGGTCATGGAGGTTTCACCCGGCCCCGTGATCACCACCTTCGAATACAAACCGGCCCCTGGAATCAAGATCAGCAAGATCGTGAACCTGGCCGATGACCTGGCCCTGGCCTTGAGTGCGGTCAGCATTCGGCTGGTGGCCCCGATTCCCGGCAAGGACGTGATCGGCATCGAGATTCCCAATCCCCAAATGAGCATCGTTCCGTTCATCGACGTCGTGAACTCGGAGGCTTTTGCCACGATCGACTCCCCCACCCCCATCTGTCTGGGTAAGGATATCATCGGCAAGCCGGTGGTCGTGGGTCTGGAGAGAATGCCGCATCTTCTGATCGCCGGAGCCACGGGAACGGGCAAAAGCGTTGCCCTGAACGCCATGATCACCAGTATCCTGTACAAGTCACGGCCGGATCAGGTCAAATTTATCATGATCGACCCCAAACGGATCGAGCTTTCCCTGTTCAATGACATTCCCCATCTGCTCACCCCGGTGATCACCGACATGCGAAGGGCCAACATCGCCCTGCAATGGGTGGTCCGGGAAATGGAGCGCCGGTATGAAAAACTCGCCGCGTACCAGGTGAGGAATATCGAACAGTACAATGAGAAAATCGGGATGACCGACCCGTCGTTATCCGATGACGGGGATACGGATGAGGCTTTCCCCTACATTGTCGTGATCATCGACGAGCTGGCCGATTTGATGATGACCGCCAGCAAGGATATCGAGTTCTCCCTGACCCGCATCGCTCAGATGGCCCGGGCGGCCGGTATCCACCTGATTCTCGCCACCCAGCGCCCCTCCGTGGATGTGCTCACCGGCATCATCAAGGCCAACTTCCCCACGCGCATATCCTTTCAGGTTTCTTCCAAGACCGACTCCAGGACAATTATCGATGCCAACGGCGCCGAAACCCTCCTGGGCCGGGGAGACATGCTCTTCGTCCCGCCCGGAACCGCACGGCTGACCCGGGTCCACGGAACCTATCTGTCCGAAGCGGAACTGATCGCCGTCACCGACTTTGTCAAAAGCCAGGGCAAGCCCGAATATGTCATGGACGTGATTACGGAGAAAGAAGAGGAAGAGGCCGCACCCCTGGATATCAGCGACGACGACTACGACGAGAAATACGAGGACGCCCTGGAATTCGTCCTGTCCACCCGCCAGGCCACCATATCCAGTGTTCAGCGCGCCCTGCGGGTGGGATACAACCGGGCCGCGCGGATTATCGACATGATGGAGAAAAGGGGCATCATCAGTGCGTCCGACGGGATCAAACCTCGTCAGGTGCTGGTGGATCGTTCGGAATGGATGCCTTATTGACGGATTCGTAAAAAGCCCGATATCGGCGTTACGCGTATCCTTCGTCACTGCGGCGTACGCTAAGTACGCTGCCTACGGCACCCGCGATAGCGGTATTCTCAGGACTCGCAAGCCTTGATCTCGGGCTTTTTACGAATCCGTCGGAAATGCGACTTTTTACGCGTCACCAATTGGGGACGAACAGTTCAAAGAAGTTCGACGGTTTGACGCACGCCGGACATTTCTCCGGCGCGCAGGGCCCTTCATGGATGTAGCCGCAGTTCATGCAGCGCCATTTCATGGTGGCGGGCCGGCAGAACATCTGGTTGGAATCCATATTTTCGGTCAGGGCACGAAAATTTTTCTCATGCTGGACCTCGGCAACGGAGATGGCATCCCATACGTCAGCCGGCCGCGCGAACCCCTCCTCGCGAGCCACCTTGGCAAATCCCGGATAGAGGCGGCTGTGGACATCCAGTTCCAGGTCCGCCGCCGCCACCAGATTTTCCCGCGTGGCCTTGACCACGCCGGTAAGAAAGGTGGCGGTCACCTCCAGTTCGCCCCCGTTGAAAAACTTGAAAAAGCGTAGGGCGTGTTCGCACTCCTGATCGGCGGTCTCCTTGAATATGGCAGCGACCTGCATGTAACCGTCCCGTTTCGCCTGGTCGGCAAAAAACAGGTAGCGCGTGGTCGCCTGGGATTCGAACGCATAGGAAACAAGCAGATTCTTTGCCGTTTGACTCTCTCTGAAGGCTGCCATTCACACCCCCTTCTAAAGGAATTGCCATCCGCGCCGGCAAACCGCTCCGCCGGCGGGCGCGCACCGCTTAGGCAAAGCGGCGGTTGGCGGGACCCGACGGTCAGGTCGGTCGGGTCCCGCCTTGATCGTGCGCAACGACCATTGCGAAAAAAGGCCCCGGATGGGGTTAGTCTTCCACAATCTCGATCGCTTCGGCACCGCATTCGCGAGCCGCCTGACGAACCACATCCTCGTATTTTTCGGGAATGGTGTCGAATTTCACGATGGATTTCAACTGATCCTCGTCATATTCGAAAACATCGGGGCAAAGGTTATTGCAATTTCTGTCGCCCATGCACTGACTGGTGATCGTAACCTTCATGTGATTTTCTCCTTGTTTGGGGAATTGAAAACGGATGGATGGTCACTAAAAGAGCAAATGAACCATAGCTAAAAATCAGCGAGAGGTCAACGAATGGAAATTACCACCCGCTGAAAAACGATCCCCCTGGGTATCGCCAGCCATGCATCCGGCCAACAAGCATAACCATCTGAAAATTTAAATAAGAAAAAGGGGAAACCGGTGATTAAAATCCGGTTTCCCCTGGGTTTATCTTCCATCGATTGAACGAAGATGGAATATCGCTGACGCGGGATTTCTATTTCCGAAACAGCTTTTTCCTCCTAATAGCGGCAATCCCGACCAAGCCCGAGCCTAAAAGCAGCATGGTGGCGGGTTCGGGAACTGGCGCCGGCGCAAGATCGTCACCGGCGGTGATCATATCGTTATAATCCAAGTCGGCATTATAAATGGGTTGATCATCGAGAAAAAAGACTGCCGTCTTCAAGCTTGCGCTATAAGCGATGAGAATATGTTCCGAGTCATCGCTATTGAAGAGAATATCCGTATACCAAGAATATTCCGTGCTGGTTTTGAAGTAGAAGCCAAAGACATCATCTAAGGCCACATTGGTTTCGTCCGCCCAGTTTTCGTTATTGTCAACGTACCATACACCGTCGATTTCTTGAAAGTAAACGGATGTTGAAGTTGAATACCAGTAAATAGTTGAAGGCTCCTGTGATCCTGTAAAAACCGTATATGTACTTTCAATGGAAGTGGGGTTGTTGATGTCATCCACTGAATAAAGCCCGAATTCACTTTCCCAGCTGGCACTCTCAAAAACCAGCGTAAAATTGGTATTAGCGGTTGTCCAATCGGTTAAGGTCCAGTAGTCAGCGTCCACCCAGGTAAAGTCGCCTTGCAAAGTCGGCAGTGCGCTTGCATTCCCTACTGACAAAAACAAACTAAGTACAAATGCTGCAATAATCATTTTTTTGTTCATTTGGTCCTCTTTACGCATGTTGTTCTGTTGGATCCCATAGCAGTGACGGATTTCGCGGTATCGTCAGTCATCGCTTCAAATCAGAAACAAATAAATAAACACGATGATCCATTTACCCCCTCTCATTCAACATTCACCCAATTGGACTGTTCATACAACGCACATCAATCACTAAAGCATCCATTAAGCATAATCGTTGCCATCTTTGAAAATTATTTTAAAAATTAATTTTTACTTTAATATTCAATTTGTTATACTGTTAATTGAAAAAAAGAAATCTCTTAAACACCAAGCCGGCTATGGCATTTTTTTCACAATCGATTTGTGGTTTAAGTGATGATGATTAAGACCGTATTAGAGGCAGGTGGATCGATCCAGGGTTTCCAAAAACACTTTCCGCGGGATCTCCCGCGCGCCGAAGCGCATCAGATGCGCGGTTTTGACCTGGCAGTCGATGAGGGAAAAGTGGTGTGCTTTAAGGGTTTGAACAAGCGTGACAAAGGCGACCTTGGAGGCGTTGCTGGCACGGCTGAACATGGATTCGCCGAAAAAGACGCGGCCGAGGGAGACCCCATATAACCCTCCGACAAGCTGGTTCTCCTGCCAGGCCTCCACGGAATGCGCATACCCCTGGCGGTGTAGCGCGCAATAGGCGTCCCGCATCTCATCGGTGATCCAGGTCCCCTCCCCGTAGGAGCGTTTGGTCTCTGCACAGCCGCGAATCACCGATTCGAAATCCCGGTCGAAGGTGATGTGAAAGCGTTTTTGCTTGATGATCTTTTTAAGGGAACGAGAAATTCTCAGCTCGTCGGGAAACAGCACCAAGCGTGGATCCGGGCACCACCAGAGAATCGGCTCGCCTTCGGCATACCAGGGGAAGATGCCATTGCGGTATGCCAATAAAAGCCGCTCAACGCTCAGATCCCCGCCGACGGCGAGAAGACCTTCCTTGATGGCCAGATGGGGCGGGGGGAAAGAGAGGCGTTCGGAGAGAGAAAAAATGGGCATGGATCAGTTAAATTCAAACACCAATGTCTCGCCGTCCATATCCAGCCTGACGCGACCGCCTTTTTCCAAGCGGCCGAAAAGGATTTCATCGGCCAGGACGTCCTTGATCTCGGTTTGAATGATCCGGGCCAGGGGCCGCGCACCATATTGCGGATCGTGCCCCCGCATGGCCAGCCACTTTCTCACACTGTCCGTGTATTCCACGGTAACGCGCTTGGTGGCCAGCTGGCGGTCGAGTTCTTGCATGAATTTGTCGACGATCAGGCCCATGATCTCGCGATCGAGGGAATTGAAGTTGATGATGGCATCCAGCCGGTTCCTGAACTCCGGGCTGAACAGCTTCTCGACGGCTTTCTTGCCTTTTCCGGAAGAATCCTTTTTGGGATCGCCAAAGCCGATCGTGGCGCTGCTCATTTCCCGTGACCCGGCGTTGGAGGTCATCATGATGATCACATTGCGGAAATCCGCCTTCTTGCCGTTGTTGTCGGTCAAGGTGGCGTGGTCCAGGACCTGCAGTAAGATGTTGAACAGATCCTCGTGCGCTTTTTCGATTTCATCCAAAAGGAGCACACAGTAAGGATGCTTGCGCACACCGTCGGTAAGCAGCCCCCCCTGATCAAAACCGATGTACCCGGGAGGGGCGCCGATCAGCCGCGCAACGGCATGCTTTTCCATGTATTCACTCATGTCGTAGCGCATGAATTCCACGTCCAGAAGCCGTGCCACCTGTCGGGCGACCTCGGTCTTGCCGACCCCGGTGGGACCGGTGAACAGAAAGGAGCCCACCGGCTTTTCAGGCAACCCCAGGCCGGCGCGCGCCCGCTTGATGGCCGTGACCAGGGCGCTGATGGCATCATCCTGTCCGTAGACCACCTCACGGAGATTCGCGCCCATGTTTTCCAGTTTGGCTTTGTCCGGTGTGGAAACGTTCACCGCCGGAACACGGGCGATTTTGGCAACGATCTTCTCGATATCGGCCGGATGAATCCACCGGCGGTTGGTGGCGCCGGAAAGCCGGATGGCAGCACCGGCTTCGTCAATCACATCGATGGCCTTGTCCGGCAGGTAGCGATCGTTGATGTACTTGGCCGACAGCTCGCAGGCAGCCTTGAGGGCCGCATCGGTATATTCGATCTCGTGGTGCGCTTCGTAGCGTGAACGCAATCCTTTCAAAATTTTGATTGACTCGTCGATGGGCGGTTCAAGGATATCGATTTTCTCAAAACGACGTGAAAGGGCACGATCCTTCTCGAAATGGTTTTTATACTCCTCGTAGGTGGTCGAACCGATACAACGCAACTCGCCCGTGGAGAGAAACGGCTTGAGGATGTTACTGGCATCCATCGAGCCGCTGCTGGTGGCACCGGCGCCCACGATGGTATGGATCTCGTCGATGAAAAGGATGGTGTTCTTGCGTTTTTTAAGCTCGGTGACCACCCCCTTGAGGCGCTGCTCAAAATCGCCCCTGAACTTGGATCCGGCCAGCATGCCACCCAAATCCAACGAATAAATCCGAACATCCTTGAGCAACGCCGGGACTTCGCCCTCCCAGATTTTCTGAGCCAGCCTTCGGCCATGGCGGTTTTCCCCACCCCCGGGTCACCCACGAAAATGGGGTTGTTCTTCCGGCGCCGGCAAAGCACCTGCATGGTACGTTCCATTTCCAGTTGACGGCCAATCAAGGGATCGAGTTTGCCGTTGGCCGCCTGGTCGATGAGGTTCACCGTGTAGGTATCCAACAGATTGGTCTTCTTCTTCGAATTTTTCGGATCGTCGGGTTCGGCGATTTCGGGTTCGATCGCCGGCGGCTCCAGGGGAATTTCGTGGGAAATCACCCGCAAGACATCCAGCCGGGAAATCCCCTCTTCATTCAAAAAATAGACGGCGTGGGAATCCTTTTCCATAAAGATGGAAGCCAGAATGTCGCTGACCGCCACCTCTTTTTTTTCAGCCGAACGCACGTGGTTGACGGCCCGCTGAATAACCCGCTGAAAACCGATGGTCTGCTGAAGGACATATTCATTGCCCTCGGGAATCATTTCCATGTTTTCATTGAAAAACGTTTCCAGGCTGGCCTTCAGGTTATCGACATTGCCACCACATTTTTCAAGAATTTCCAAGCCGGAATTGTCATGCAGGATGGCAAACAGCACGTGTTCGACGCTCACGTACTCGTGACGGCGCTTCTTTGCTTCACGAACCGCAAATCCCAACGTGGCACTGAGTTCCTTGCTGATCATATATTATTCCTGTTCCATGCTGCAGCGTAGCGGAAAACCGCTTTCACGTGCAAGATTGTGAACCGTATCGACTTTGGTTTCGGCAATTTCATGGGGATAGATCCCGCACACCCCAACCCCTTTGCGGTGGACGTTCATCATGATCGTCGTCGCCGCTTCCGTGGATTTATTGAACACATATTTCAATATTTCAACGACAAACTCCATGGTGGTGTAGTCGTCGTTATGCAGCAAGACACGATACATGGGCGGCTGCCGGGTTGCATCGCGAGTTTCCGAATCCGTTTGCTCCGATGTTTGATATCGCGCCATAACTGAAATGCTTTACATCCAATTAGCAGACAACATGACGAACACGCCCCCTCGGATGAGGGGATCGGACCGTTTCGGTAGGCGCACACACGCCCCGATTTCTTGGCAACCGATTGCAATCATTTGTTTTCTATAACGAATAACAAGCAATGGACACTTGACCGATGCCGACCTGATTATAATCACCGCCGATACGGATTGTAAAGTGCATTTGTTGACAGAAACAAGCGCGGAGAAAAGGGAGGAATCTGAATCAGAAAGGATTTACCCGGCAGCAAGGGCTGTCGGAAACACGCCTGCGATCATCGGCTGATCTCAAGGATGCGCGGTGTCAAGACACCCTCAGCGATACACACCTGCGCCACGGACACCGGATAGTCGCGGCGCCGATGGCCGGCACTTCCTGGGTTAAGGTAGATCACGCCATCTTTCCTTATAATTTCAGGCTGGTGGGTATGCCCGCTGATCACCACCTGAATGCCGGCGGCCGAAGGTTCTAAATCGAGTTGCTGCAAATCATGCAGGATGTAAAAGAAAACCTTCTCGATTTCGACCATCTCCTTGACCGGCAGGGATTTGGCCCAAGCCCCATGGTCCGTATTCCCCCGAACCGCCACCACCGGGGCGATGCGTTCAAGCCGTCTGAGCACGTCGGCATCGCCGACGTCGCCGGCGTGAAGAATCTGCGTGCACCCGGCCAGCGCCCGCTCGGCCTCCGGCCGGACCAGCCCGTGGGTGTCGGAGATAATACCAATATTAATGGCGGCTGTCGTTGTCATGGCTACTGTCCGCAACATTTTTTTGTATTTTTTGCCACTGCCGCAGGGACATGGGTCGTTGCGGCCGACTTTCTCCGCCTCCCGTTTGACCGGTTTCTTGGCCGGCGGCGAATCCCCACCACCGGAAAAGATCAGCTTCTGCTCCTTCGGTTTTTGGAAATCCTCGATATTTTCGGGTTCCGCCAGCTGGATCCGAAAGAGGATGCCCAGGGTCTCCTGCTTCATGCGGTCGATGGTCTCCTGGAACATGTCGAAACCCTCTTTCTTGTAAACCAGAAGCGGGTTCTGCTGGGCGTAGCCGCGCAGCCCGATGCCCTCCTTGAGATGGTCCATGGAAAGCAGGTGGTCTTTCCACAGGTTGTCCACGGTCTGCAGCATCACCACCCGTTCCAGTTGCCTGAAGTCGGCCGCCCCCAGAAGGGCGACCTTTTCCTGGTAGACCTTCTGGGCCTGATCGAAAATCTCCTGGGCCAGCCCCTCGGCATTGAGCCCGTCCAGGGTATCCGCATCCAGCGACGACATACGGAAATTGAACTGCTTGAAAACCGCATCGGAAATGGCCTGCCAGTCCCAATCCTCCGGCAGATCGCGCTCGTCGACGAATTCGGCGGCGATCTGCTCACCGGCTTCCATCATGATGTCTTCGATGGTCTCCTTGAGATCCATGCCGGTCAACAGATCACGGCGCTGTTTGTAGATCACTTCGCGCTGCTGGTTCATCACATCGTCATATTCGAGAAGATGCTTGCGGATATCGAAGTTGTGCCCTTCCACCTTGGACTGGGCGTTTTCAATGGCACGGCTGATCAGGTTGTGCTCGATGGGTTCCCCCTCTTCCATGCCCAGCCGCTCCATGATGCCGGTAATGCGCTCGCCGCCGAAGATGCGCAGCAGATCGTCCTCGAGTGCCAGGTAGAACCGCGAGGAACCCGGATCGCCCTGGCGGCCGGAACGACCGCGCAGCTGATTGTCGATGCGTCGACTCTCGTGACGCTCGGTACCCAGGATATGCAGGCCGCCCAGTTCGGTCACCCCTTCACCCAGCACGATATCGGTACCGCGCCCGGCCATGTTGGTGGAGATGGTCACGGCCCCTTTCTGGCCGGCCATGGAGATGATTTCGGCTTCCTTTTCATGGTTTTTGGCGTTGAGCACTTCATGGGGGATGCCTTGCTTTTTTAACTGCGTGGCCAGCTGCTCGGAAATATCGATGGAGACCGTGCCCACCAACACCGGCTGCCCCTTTTTGTGCAGCGCCTTGATCTCCTCGATGGCGGCATTGAATTTCTCCCGCCGGGTCTTGTAGATCACGTCGGGAAAATCCTTGCGGATCATCGGTTTGTTGGTGGGGATAATCATGACGTCCAGATTATAGATCTTCTTGAATTCCGCCGCCTCGGTATCCGCCGTACCGGTCATGCCGGCCAATTTATCGTACATGCGAAAATAGTTCTGGAAGGTGATCGTGGCCAGGGTCTGGTTCTCGTTCTCGATTCGTACGTTTTCCTTGGCCTCCAGGGCCTGGTGCAGGCCTTCGCTGTAACGCCGGCCGGGCATGAGACGGCCGGTAAACTCGTCGACAATGATCACCTCGCCATCCTTGACGATATAGTCCACGTCGCGCTTGAACAGGGTGTGGGCTTTCAGGGCCTGGTTGGTGTGGTGGAGCAGTTCGATGTTGCCGGGATCGTAGAGGTTCTCGACGCTGAGCAGTGCTTCGGCATGGGCGACGCCTTCCTCGGTGAGCGTGGCGCTACGGGCCTTTTTCATCGATTTTGTAATCCTCCTCGGCCTTCAGCCGGGGGATGATGCCGTTGACCTGGTAATAGAGCTGGGTGGATTTCTCCGCCGGCCCGGAAATGATCAGCGGGGTGCGCGCCTCGTCGATCAGGATGCTGTCCACCTCGTCCACGATGGCATAGTGCAGATCCCGCTGGACCAGCGATTGCGCATCGAACTTCATGTTGTCGCGCAGGTAGTCGAACCCGAACTCGTTGTTGGTGCCGTAGGTGATATCCGCACCGTAGGCCGCTTTGCGCTGCTCATCGTCCAGGCCGTGCTGGACGGTCCCCACGGTCATTCCCAGAAAGGTATAGAGTTTCCCCATCCATTCGGTGTCACGCCGGGCCAGATAGTCGTTGACCGTCACCACGTGCACGCCTCGGCCGGTCAAAGCGTTGAGATAGGCCGGCAGGGTGGCCACCAGGGTCTTGCCCTCACCGGTTTTCATTTCGGAAATCTTGCCGCTATGCAGGACCATGCCACCAATCAACTGAACGTCATAGTGACGCATGCCCAGCGCTCTCACGGAAGCTTCACGGGCCGTGGCAAACGCCTCCGGCAAAAGATCGTCCAGGGGCTCGCCGTTGGCCAGGCGCTCTTTCAAACGCGCCGTCTGCCCGCGGAGCGCGTCATCGCTTAAGGCTTGCATCTCGGCTTCACGGGCATTGATCGCCTCCACCAGCGGCTGCAATTTTTTCAGTTCACGCTCGTTCTTGCTTCCGAAGACCTGGGTCAGCCATTTGCCGATCATGGGTATTATTTCTCCACATTCATCCCAAGGATGATGATTGGGTCAGTCACAGCCAATCCGGTTGCCGTTTAAGAGCCTTTGAGATGGGCTGTCATCAGCGCCGGCGGGAAAACCCCGTCCCCGCTATATCCACAAACGGGTATCCTAAACCATTTTAACAAGGCACTCAAGCGCAAAGGCAGAATAATTCAACATCAAGAAAATAAGGGGGTTAGGTTGCCGGGAATATATCTGCAACGGATTGGAGCCATCCATGGGAACACGCATTCGGAATCGATGCGGCAGGTTTGGAAAGGGCGGCACGGATTCCAGCCCCTACCCAAATATAAAAGAGCTGCCACGGCGGGCCCCAACAATGCACCGCCATGGCAGCTCCTGAATCATTCATCGCCCCCGATCCGCGCACAGCTCGCTACTTCGCGACGCGAGCTTGCCGCGACCACCCGGGGCGCGGTGTTCGGTTACATGAGGCCCAGCTTGAACTTAAGGGATTTCAGGGTGTTGAGCATCAGCATGGTGATCGTCATGGGACCGACACCACCGGGAACGGGGGTGATGTAGCCGGCGATCTCCTTGGCGGCATCGAAATCCACGTCGCCCTTCAGGATGGCCACTTTCTTGCCGGTCTTCTCGCTGACCTTCTCACCCACGCGGTTGACGCCGACGTCGATCACGCAGGCCCCCGGTTTGATCCATTCCGGTTTCACCAAGTCGGGAACACCAGCGGCCACGATGAGAATGTCGGCCCGTTTGCAGTGGGCGGCCAGATCCTTGGTGCGCGTATGCACGATGGTCACGGTAGCGTTGGCGCCCGGGCCTTTCTGCACCATCATGTTGGCGATGGGTTTGCCCACGATGTTGGAGCGACCCACGACGACCACTTCGGCGCCGCTGGTCTCAACGCCGGCGCGCACGATCATCTCCTGGATGCCGAAAGGCGTGCAAGGCGGAAATTTGACTTCCTTGCCCCCGATCATCAGACGGCCGACGTTGACCGGATGGAACCCGTCGACATCCTTGTCCGGATCGATGGCGTTGAGCACTTTTTTCTCATCAATGTGCTTGGGCAGGGGCAGCTGAACCAGGATACCGTTGATGCTGTCGTCCTTGTTGTACTTGTCGATCAGGGCCAGAAGATCCGCTTCGGAAATATCCACCGACTGGCTGTCCTGAATTTCCTTGAATCCGACGCGGTGGGCGGTTTTGATCTTGAGGGTCACATAGGAAATGGATGCCGGGTTCTCGCCCACGAGGATGGTGACCAGCCCGGGAACCACGCCGTGCTTTTCCTTGATCTGTTTTACCTCTTCGGTAATCTCCTCGAGGATCTGCTCGCGGATCTCGGTACCCTTGATAAGCGTTGCTGTCATCTCCTGTCTCCTTTCACATTGATGGTTGCGGTGCGTATGTTGCGCAGCACTTAGCCTGCGGCGATTGGCAACGGTTGTCGAGCGGTGATGAAAATTTGTCAGGATGCGGATTTCCCCTTACGGCAGATGGTTAAACGTACCCTGTTTAGTTCAATTCCAACGCGTTGTCAACACACGGATCAGGCTACAGCGGATACGGAACCGCATTCAGGCCGGCGGTCTCGGCCAAGCCGACCATCAGGTTCATGTTCTGCACGGCCTGGCCGGCGGCCCCTTTCACCAGATTGTCGATGGCCGACAGCAGGATCAGCCGGCCGGTGCCGGGGTCCAGGGTCCAACCGATGTCGCAGAAATTGGTTCCCTTGACAAAAAGCGTATCGGGCCAACGCCCGTCGGGCAACAGCCGCACGAAGGGTTTGCCCTGGTAAGCGGATTCGAGGCATTGACGCACCCGGGCCGCATCAACGCCGGGAGCCAGCGTGGCATACATGGTGCTCTGCATGCCGCGGGTCATGGGAATCAGGTGCGGCGTGAACGTAATCCGCACCGGCGTTCCGGCAAACACGGACAGCTGCTCCTCCATCTCCGGGGCATGCCGGTGCCCGCCCACCTTATACGCCTTGAAGGACTCGTTGACGTGACAGAAATGGGTCGTGGACGTGGCTTCACGGCCGGCACCGCTCACACCGGACTTGCAGTCGGCGATGATGGTGGCCGGATCGATGAGCCGCTCCTTGACCAGGGGCAGCAGCGGCAACAGGACGCTGGTGGGGTAACAGCCCGGGTTGCCGACCAGATCCGCACCGGCCACCGCCTCGCCATATACCTCGCAGAGCCCGTAGACCGCCCGCGCCAGGAGGTCGGCACAGCTATGCGGCTGATAATGGGCCTCGTAAGCGGCGGCGTTGCGGAAGCGGAAATCGGCCGACAAGTCGATCACCCGCTGTCCGGCATCCAGAAGGCCTGGCGCCATGGACATGGAAACCTTGTGCGGCAGGGCCAGGAAGACCACGTCGGCCGCTGTCGAGATTTTTTCGGGATCGCTGTCGATGCAATCCAGATCGACAACCCCGCGCATGGCTGGATAAATGGTGTCAAAGGCGCTTCCGGCGTATTGGCGGGAGGTAATCACGGTCAATTGGACATCCGGATGACCGGATAAAATACGAACCAGTTCGGCCCCGGCGTAACCGTTGGCGCCGACGACGGCTGCACGGATCATGGCAAAGATTCCTTATTGGAGTTCAGGTGATGGGCGACACATACCAAGTCTTATGGATACGGGTATTCAGAAGGGATTTCAAGCTGGAAGTGTTAAGCATCGTAATTATCCGCCGAGGTATGCCTTTTTCACTTCCGGATCGTTGATCAAGGTCTCCGAGTCCCCCTCCAGCACCAGGTTGCCGTTTTCCAGCACGTAGCCCTTCTGGGAGAATTTCAAGGCCAGGCGCGCGTTCTGCTCCACCAGCAAAATGGCCGTGCCCTCCTGACGGTTGATCTCCTTGAGGGCCTGGAAGACGTTCATCATCAAGAGCGGCGAAAGCCCCATGGAGGGTTCGTCGAGCAGCATCAGGCGACGGCCGCTCATGAAGGCCCGGCCGATGGCCAGCATCTGCTGCTCCCCCCCGCTCATGGTACCGGAGGCCTGGGCCCTGCGCTCCTCCAGCCGGGGAAAAATTTCGAAGACCCGGCGAATGTCTTTTTTGATCGCATCCCGATCCTTGCGGGCAAAGGTCGCCAATTGCAGGTTTTCCATCACCGTCAGGTTTCCGAACAGGCGCCGGCCCTCGGGAACGTGGGTGATGCCCAGCCGGCTGACCACCTTGTCGGCCGGCAGCTTGAGCAGGTCCTGGCCCATGCAGGTCATGACGCTTCCCGTCTCCACCGGCACCATGCGCGAGATGGCCCGCAGGGTGGTGCTCTTGCCGGCGCCGTTGGCACCGATGATGGTGACGATTTCACCGGCGTCGATGTTGAAGCTGATCCCGTGCAGGGCCTTGATCTTGCCGTAGGATACCTGGAGGTTTTGCACATTGAGCAGCATCAGAATTCCACCTCCTGTTCACCGATGTAGGCCTTGATGACCTCGGGATGGTTTTGTACCTCGGCCGGCGTGCCTTCCACCAGCACCCGGCCGAACACCAGCGCCTGGACATGCTGGCAGAGCTCATGCACGACCCGCAGGCGGTGCTCGATCAAAAAGATGGCCAGGTTGAAGCGTTCGTGGGCGCTGCGGACCACCTCGATCATGGCCAGCATCTCGTCCGGGGTCATGCCCACGGTGGGTTCGTCCAAAAGGAGCACCTTGGGCTCGATCACCATGGCACGGGCCATCTCCACCCGCCGCTGGCGCCGTAGGGCAGGTTGATGACCAGCTGATCGGCGAACTGCTCCACGCCGAACATCTTCAGATATTCCATGGCCAGGTCCGTGGCCTCGCGCTCCTCACGCCGGCGACGCGGCGTGTCCAGGAACGCGCCCATGAGTCCGTAGGAAAATTTCGAATAGCGGGCCATCTTGATGTGCTCGAGAACGGTCATGTGGCGCCACAACTTCATTTCCTGAAAAGTCCGGGCCAGGCCCATGGCGGCGGTCTCGTTGGGCTTCTTGCCGGTGATCTCCCGGCCGTCGAACATCACGGATCCGTGCGTTGGCCGGTAAATACCGGTGATCAGGTTGAAGATCGTGGTCTTGCCGGCACCGTTGGGGCCGATCAGGCCGGTGATCTGCCCCGGATCCAGACTGAGGTGGTAATCGGCGACCGCCTGCAGCCCGCCGAAATTGTGGCTCATATCGGTAACGTGAAGCAGCGGCATATCAGTCCACCTCCTTGGGTCCGAATACCTGCCGGACATCGAATTCCTTGAAGGCGATGAGTCCGGTGGGCCGATAGATCATCACCAGGATGAGCAAGAGCGGAATGACGATCCACTTGAAGATCTCCAGGGGCCGCAGGGCTTCACCCAGAAGGCTGATGGATACGCGCCCACGATGGAGCCGTAGACCGAATTGAGGCCGCCGAAATAGACCATGGCCAGCACCTCGGCCAGTTTCTGCACGCTGAACATGGCCGGGTTGATGTAGCGCAGCACGTGCCCCAGGAGGCCGCCAGCCACGCCGGCCCAGAAAGCGCCGAAAAGAAAGGCCGCCATCTTGGTCTTGCGGGTATCCACGGTCATGGCCTCGGCGGCAGTCTCATCGTCGCGCACCGCATTGAGGGCCTTGCCCAGGGTGGCGGTGACGAAATTGTTGATCGTCCAGACGCCAAAGGCCACGGTGATGAAGATCACCGGCAAGGTGGCCCAGTCGGGCTGTCCGCCGATGCCGCGGGAACCGCCCAGGGCCTGCATGTTCTCGAAGAAGCTCTTGACGATGAACAGAAAGGCCAGGCTGATAATGGCCAGATAGTCACCGCGGGTCTGAAGGAGGGAATGGCGATGACCAGGGCCCCCAGGGCCGCCATCACGCCGCCGAACACCAGCGCCAGCGGAAAGGTCAGGTAGCCGCCGGGATGTTGAAGACCGCCGGCCCCAGGACCTTGCTGGTGGTAAACAGGCCCACGGTGAAAATGCTGGCCGAGTAGGCGCCGATGGCCATGAAACCTGGATGGGAGCAGGAAAACTCGCCCATGTAACCGTTGATGATGTTGAGGCTCAGGGTGAAGAGCACGGCGATAAGGGTCAGCTTCAGCGTGATCAGCCGGTAGTCGGAGACGCCGGCCCAGACGTGCAGGACGGCGTACATCAACCCCAGTTGAATCAGGCACTGACGATCAGGGGAAAACGTTGCAGATAGCCGGCCAAGACATTGGCCGGTTTGGCCGCGAGCCGGCAAATCAGGGCCAAGGGGATCAGGTAGGTGACCGAAAAATAGACCAGGGCCATGGGGATCTGAATCAGGGTGACCCAGTTGAAAGCGTCTCCTTTGATCAAAAGATTGACCATGCCGGCGACGACCTTAAAGATCGTCACGATGCCGAACAGGATCGGCATCTTGGGAAGTCCCAGCATGGCGGACAGGCCTTCACCGGCCATCTTTTCCCAGAATACGCAGACCAGAAACCCGATCAGGTAACCCATCAGCGGTACCGGTTTGAAGAAACGACCGATGCGGGAAAAAATCCCCCCGGTGGGTGCGAGTGCAGCAGTTTGATCCATAAATAACGTCCTTGTCCGCGATTAGAGTCGAAGCTTGGCGCTGTACGCCTGTCCAAACAGCCCGTGGGGTCGGAAAATCAGAATCACCAGAACGATGGAATAGGCAATCAAATCCCGCAGGTTGGATCCGATGTTGAGCGAGAAGACGCGATTCATGATCTGAATGGCCGGCACGGTCATGATCTCGATGAAACCGAGCATGAATCCGGCCAGGCAGGCGCCCATGATGGACCCGCGGCCACCTAAGATGGCGGCCACGAAGGCCTTCCAGCCGAAGCTGACGCCCATGTAAGGATCCAGCACCGGGTAGGCCAGACCGAAAAGGATCCCGGCGGCCGCGGCCAGGGCCGAACCGATGGCAAAGGTCATGGCCGCGATCCTGTTCATGGGCACGCCCACCAGCGGTACCACCACGTAATCATAGGCCATGGCACGCATGGCCATGCCCCACTTGGTGCGTGCGATCAACTGGTGCAGGGCCAGCATCAGGCCGATGGAGACCAGCACGATCATGATTTTCTTATTGGTCACGTACACCCCGCCGATGTTGTAAGTCACTGACTCGATCAGCTGGGGAAACTTGAGACGCGATCCACCGAGGAAAAGGATGTTGGACGTTTCGAGGATGATACCGATCATCAGGCCGGTGATGGCGGCCGAAGCCCGGGGCGCCTCGCGCAGGGGGCGGTAGCGACCCGCTCCACGATGATGCCCACGAAGGCGGTCAGGAACATGGAAATCAGGATCGTCAATACCAGGATCAGCCAGCCGGGCATAAGGGCGGCGGCGCCCGTGCCGAACAGGGAGAGCAGCCCCAGGGCCACACCCAGCCCGATATAGGCCCCCACCATGAAGATGTCGCCGTGGGCGAAGTTGAACAGCATCAGGATGCTGTACACCATGGAGTAGCCCAAAGCGATCAGGGCGTAAAAGCTGCCCCACTGCAAGGCATTGATCAGGTTCTGCATCAGGAAGTTGAAGCTCATGGAAAAGGCTCCCATCAAAAGGAAAGGGAAACAGGCAAGCCCGTTCCCTTTCCGTTGAGCCGGCCGTCCGTGCGGTTGTCATCGGGCGGCCGGGTATCACACAATCAATGGCTGACGCGATCGTTCTATTTTCCGGGTTATTTGAGTTTTTGGGATTATTTGGGGCAAACCGACTTGAAGAAGGCGAATTTACCCGCGTCGTTGATCTTGACCACCACGGCACATTTTTTCGGATCGCCGTCCGGGCTGAAGGTCATTGCGCCGGTGATGCCGGGGTAGTCCTTGATCGACGCCAGGGCATCCTTGACCTTGCTGCGGTCAGCCTTGATGTCACCGGAAAGCCCGCCGGTGTTCTTGATCGCCTGGATCATCAGGCCCAGGGAATCCCAGGTCAGCGCGGCGACGTCGTCGGGGGTTTTGCCATAGGCGGCGGTGTATTCGTCGATGAAGGTCTTGGTGGCGCCCTGGGCACCGGCGGCGGCATAGTGGGTGGAGAAGTAGTAGCCCTTGCAGTCGTCACCGCAAAGGCCCATCAGGTCACCACTGCCCCAGGAATCGGATCCCAGGATCGGCTTGGTCCAGCCCATCTCCTTGGCCGCACGCACGATCAGGGGCACTTCGCTGTAGTACTGGGGAGCAAAGAGCACATCCGCGCCGGAGGCCACGATGTTGGTCATCTGGGCCGAGAAGTCCTTGTCGCCGGTGGTAAAGCTCTCAAAAGCCACGACCGACCCGGGACCGTGAATTTTCTCGAAGGCGGCCTTGAAAAATTCGGCCAGGCCCTTGGGATAGTCGGCGGCGATGTCGTAAATCACGGCAGCCTTTTTGGCGCCCAACTCATCGGTGGCGAAATTGGCCGCAACCGGCCCCTGGAAGGGATCGAGAAAGCAGCCACGGAAAACATAGGGCCGATTCAAGGTGGTGTCGGGATTGGTGGACCAGGGGCTGATCATGGGCGTGGCGAAGTTGTTGGCCACGTCGCCGGCCGGCACGGCCTGGCTGGAGGATTGGGGCCCGATCATGCCCAGGATACCTTCCTCGGTGATCAGCTTGGTGGCGACCTTGACCGCCGACTCGGCCTTGTATTCGTTGTCGTCAAAGATGAACTTGAGATCGTAGGATTTGCCACCCACCTCGATCTTGGGCGTTTTCTTCAGGTACATCTCGGCGGCGTTTTTGGTTGACGCCCCCACATCGGGGTTGTCGCCGGTCAGGGGGATGTTGAATCCGATCTTGATCATATCGGCCGCGCCGGCATCCACCGCCGCGAACGAAAACGCCATTACCGCAACCAGAGATAACACGAGACCAACTGTAACCTTACGCATAAAGCCTCCTTTTTTCTGCCGATGGGGTGGGTTGGCTTGGGGCTAAGCCCCGAAATAGATTGGTAGAAGTGTTAACACGGGCCCCCTGCTTTTTCAACGCCATTTTCCCTCATCCCCTCCGATGCCAGATCCGATCGGAGCCCGGTTCGGGAAAAGCATAGCAATCGGCGTGCCAGCAGACCAACAATCATCTGGAGGCGCTACAGAAGCGGCTTCGGTCGGTTTACGCGATTCCGATGGAAAACCGCAGGCCATCACAAACACAACAAAAATGAAAGAATGTCGGTGACGAAACGCCATTTCTGTTAAAAAACAGGGTTCGCCGTCTGGAGGGTTCCGGATTACCGGCACAACCGCAGCAAAAAGGACTCCAGCAGGAGTCGCGGATTCTGCCCGGTGGACTTCATGCGCCGATCGATGTCACTCAAATCGATCATGGCACGCTGCAGGTCCGCCAGGGAAAAACGCTCGGCCTTGCTGAGGGTCTGAAAAACAGGGAACGGGCTTTTGGGGTTTTTGGCCAGCACCAGATCGCTGGCAGCCGGATGCTTGCGTTTTTTGCCGGCGTCCGGTGGATGGATCAGCGCATCCCAGGATTCGGTGAGCGCCGCATAGGCCGCATCATCGTCCTGAACCGCCTTGAAAGCAGCACCCTTGAACTGGGCAAAATTCATCTGGCTACGCCAGTTGCGCCCCTGGTCACGGGCGATGAAATCCCTGGCCACCAAAAGACGCCGGATCTGGTTGGCCGCCGCAGCCAGGAGCTGCAACGGATGCATGCCTTCCGCCAAAAGGCTTTGCATGAAAAAAAGACTGGCGGACAGATCCCTGTCGGCAATGGCGCTGGTAAACTCGAAAATGGGATCCTTGCGCGTGCGCTTGAGGACGGCCGTTACATCGGCTTCGGTGATGGTCTGGCGGTCGCCGGCAAAGGTGATCAGCTTCTCCAAATTGCCGGCCAGGGTGCGCAGGTCGAATCCGGTCCACTGCATCAGCCGCTTTCGGGCGTCGGCGGCCAGCCGTTTACCGGCTTCATTCAGCGCATCGGCCATGGCGGCCTGCATCACCTGGTCCTGGGCCATGCGGTCAGCCCGTGTCTCTCCCTTGGGAACCGTGCAGTCCACCACCAGGCCGGTCTCGTCGATGGCCTTGAACAAGGCCTTGCGGCGATCGACGAAGTCGGTGGTGATCACCAGGCGATGGCCCTCGGGAAATCCCTTCTGCATGGCCGTCCGCAGGCGCTCGGCATCGTCCTCCCGTTCGGGAATGCTGAGCCCGTTTTCGCGGCAATGGTCGACCAGTGCATCCAGCCAGGCCACGGGTTCGCCATCCGGCGCGTCAACCACCTTGCGGCGGGCCGTCTGGGTCTTGAGGTCATCAAAGGTAAGGCCACAAAGGGCCAGAAGGTTTAAAAAGGGCCGCGCGGCTTTTTTCAGGTCACCCGCCTTGGCCGCTTGGGCGGTCTTTTCCCGCAACCCCTGCCGGGCCTTGTCCGAATAGAAGAGCCGCGCATCCTGGAGCACGACGACTTTGCTGGCAGCCAAAAGGGCATAGGTGTTCAGGCTGTCCAGCACATTGGCGAAGGGATCCGTACCGCCATCGAACAGTTCCACCCCCAGGGCCTGCTCTGATTCGGGCACCAACCGCCCGAGCACCGCATCATAGGCCTTCTTGCACAGCATCTCCTCCCCACAAACCAGGGTCACCACCGGCCAGTCGGACGCCGGGGTCCGTTCCAGGTAATCGGTCAGCGCAGGGTAAGCGACGGTGGGCATGGTCAATGAATCGTTTGGGGATTGAAGGGGGTTCGGAAAAAATCCATGCTGTCGTTTTTCAGCATCTAATCCGGCATCTTGCCCAGGACCACATGGGCAATGAAAATCGTGATCCCGATGGTGATGGCGCTGTCCGCCACGTTGAAGGCCGGCCAGTGATGGGCTCCCACGTAGAAATCGAGAAAATCGATCACCTCCCCGAAACGCAGGCGATCGATGAGGTTGCCCACGGCACCGCCGAAAATCATGGCCAGGGCCGAGGCCAGAAAAGGGCGCGTTTTGGGCGTCAGGCGATAGAAATAAATGATCATCCCCATGGCAAGGGTCGCCACGCCGATGAACAGCAAGTTCCGCAGGTTCGCGTGGCCGGCGGCCATGAAGCCGAAGGCGCCTCCCGGGTTGTGGATATGGGTCAGGTTGAAGAATCCCGGGATGACCTCGATGCGCTGGTAAAGGGGCAAACGGTCTAAAATCAACTGCTTGGTGATCTGGTCCAGCACCACCACGATAGCGGCGATGACCATGAACGCCCGGGCACCCATGGAGGGTGCCCGGACGCTTGAAGCGCCTTTGGATCCGGACCGTTCCCGGCCTTTGCCGGAAGGGGCGGGTTTGGTATCGCTGCCAGACATGGGATCGGGTCTAGGCCTCCATATCGGAAAGATCCATCTGCGCCAGGGCACCGCTGCAACGCGCGCAGATGGTCGGATGATCGGCAATGCTGCCCACGCTGTCATCATGCACCCAGCAGCGCTGGCACTTCTCACCTTTGGCCGGCGCCACCTTCACCCAAAGGCCCTCCACTTCCTGGGCCTTATAGGCATCGGTCAGCTCACCTTTGGCCACCGTGGCGCGCGAGACGATCAGGATGCTGCGCAGGTCGGTCTCGAATTCGGCCATCACCGCGTAGAGGTCGTCGGAAAGGCCCACGGTCACCGCGGCATCCAGGCTGTGGCCGATGACCTTGTCGCTGCGGGCCTGTTCCAGGGCCTTGGTCACCTCGGCGCGCACCTTGATCAGGGTTTCCCATTTGGCGGCCAGGGTTTCGTCGCGCAGGGCCGCGTCTGGCTTGGGAAAGCTTACCAGGTGAATGCTCTCGGCCTTGTCCGCGACAGCCGGCAGGTAGGCCCAGATCTCTTCCGCGGTAAAGGGCATGATCGGCGCCATGATGCGTGCCATGGCATCCAAAATGGCGTACATGGCCGTCTGGGCGCTACGCCGCGCCAAGGATGCCGCCGGGCTGGTGTAGAGCCGGTCCTTGAGGATATCCAGGTAGAAGGCGGAGAGATCCACGGTACAGTAGTTATACAGGCGGTGGTAGATCACATGGAACTCATAGGTGTCATACGCCTTGAGGGCACGCTCGATCACCCCCTGGAGTTTGTGCAGGGCGAAGCGGTCGATATCCAGCATCTGGTCAATCGGCACGGCGTCCTTTTGGGGATCGAAATCGTTCAGGTTGCCCAGGATGAACCGGCTGGTGTTACGGATCCGGCGATAGGCGTCGCTGAGCTGCTTGAGGATGTTGTCCGAAATGCGCACATCATCGCGGTAGTCCGAGGCCGACACCCACATGCGCAGGATCTCGGCGCCGTACTTGTCGATGACCGCCTTGGGCGCCACCACGTTGCCCAGGGATTTGGACATCTTCTTACCCTCGGCGTCGACCACGAACCCGTGGGTCAGGACGGCCTTGTAGGGGGCCTTCTGGCGAGTGCCCACGGCGGTCAGAAGGGCGCTGTGGAACCAGCCGCGATGCTGGTCGCTGCCCTCCAGATAGAGGTCGGCCGGCCATGTCAGGTAATCGCGGTCCTCCAGTACGGCAGCCTGGCTGACGCCCGAATCGAACCAGACGTCGAGGATGTCGTCCTCTTTGGTAAAACCGGTGTGGCCGCAGTGCGTGCAGACCGCGTCCTTGGGCATCAGTTCGGGAACCGATTTCTCGAACCACACGTCGGCCCCGTGGGCGGCGAACTGATCGAAAATATGGTTCATGGTGGCCTCGTCCATGTGCACGGTGTCGCACTTCTCGCAGATGAAGACCGTGATCGGCACCCCCCAGGCCCGCTGGCGGGAAACGCACCAGTCCGGCCGATTTTCGATCATGCCGTAGATGCGCTCGCGGCCCCAGTGGGGAATCCACTGCACGCGGTCGATCTCTTCCAGGGATTTTTTGCGCAGCCCGGTCTTCTCCATGGAGATGAACCACTGGGGCGTGGCGCGGAAGATCACCGGCCGCTTGCAGCGCCAGCAGTGGGGATAGCTGTGCCGGATATCGGTCTTGGCCAACAGCACGCCCTTGTCGGCCAGGGTCTGATTGATGGCCGCGTTGGCCTTGAAAACGAACTGACCGGCGAACAACCCCACCTCATCGGTGAACACGCCGTTGTCGTTGACCGGCGAGTAGGCGTCCAGGCCGTATTGCAGGCCCACGTCGTAATCTTCGCGGCCGTGTCCCGGAGCGGTGTGCACGCAGCCGGTGCCGGCTTCCAGGGTAACGTGGTCGCCGAGGATGATCAGCGAGTCGCGATCGTAAAAAGGATGTTGGCAGCGTTTGTTTTCCAGGACATCGGCCTTGAATTCGGCCACGATTTCGTAGTCGGCGATGCCGAAGGTCTGCATGCAGGCCTCGACCAGCTCGCGGGCCAGGATCAGCACCTCTCCGCCGGCAACGGCCACGGCGGCATAATCGAAATCCGGGTGCAGGGCCACGGCCAGGTTGGCCGGCAGGGTCCAGGGTGTGGTGGTCCAGATCACCACGGCCACCTTTCGTCCGGCCAGACGCGCGTCGATCTGGGCCGGGTCATCTTTCAAGGCAAACTTGACATACACCGACGGCGAGGTCTCGTCGTGATATTCGATCTCGGCTTCGGCCAGGGCCGTTTTGCAGTTGCAGCACCAGTGGATCGGTTTCTTGCTGCGGAAAAGGCTGCCCTCCAGGGCGAACTTGCAGCACTCCCGGGCGATGATCGCCTCATAACGGTAATTCATGGTCAGGTAGGGGTTGTCCCACTCGCCCATGACGCCCAGGCGCTTGAATTCCTCACGCTGGATGTCGATGAACTTCTCGGCGTAGGCCCGGCATTGGCGGCGCACCTGGGCCTGGGTCATCTCCTTCTTCTTGGCGCCCAGTTCCTTGTCCACGTTGTGTTCGATGGGCAGGCCGTGGCAGTCCCAGCCCGGCACGTAGGGGGCATCGAACCCGGCCATCTGCCGGGAGCGGATGATGATATCCTTGAGAATCTTGTTCAGCGCCGTGCCGATATGAATATGGCCGTTGGCATAGGGCGGACCGTCGTGCAGGATAAAAGTCGGCCGACCTTTGGACGCCTCGCGGACGCGCTGGTACAGCTCGGCGCTTTCCCAGGCGCTGAGCTGTTTGGGCTCCTTTTGGGAAAGGTTGGCTTTCATGGGAAAGCCGGTATGGGGAAGATTCAAGGTCTTCTTGTAATCCATCGATGCCTCCGTAGCGGAATTTTCTTGATAAACAGAGATTTCTACTTTGAAAGGCGGCTTCTGTCAAGCCAATAGAAAGGTGCCCG
>NZ_BBCC01000083.1 GCF_001311845.1 Desulfosarcina cetonica JCM 12296
CGGGCTCGGGGTGCGGGCTCGGGGTCGGACCAAGCAGAAGGACTAAATATCAAAGAGTTAGTTCAAAAACAGGGCCATTTTTCGTGCTTAAATCGATGTTTTTGGGGTCAAAAAGGAAGGTATAAGGGCCAATGCCAGGGAATTCTCTGCGATCGCACCCTGACTTGGTTTCAAATCCACCGCAAATTGCATCGACAAGTCAAATCAAAAAAAGTTGAGATAAACACTCTCCACCTTTTTGGGCGAAGTAACCGGCTGTGAAGATTTGTAAAATTTATCCCAAAGAAACAAGCGCCTTAAAAGCGACAGCTTATCGAACTTATCCTGTAGAATTTCGGCCGGCGAAAAACGGCAGGTTACAATAAGTTATCTGTATCCTTAAATCCAGAAAACTACGCAGTGGTATGGGTTCAACGCGAAGTGACGATCTCCGAAAATGCAGACGGGATCCTGCACTCGGGGTCGCGGACACCACGGACAGCAACCCCGAGCGTAAAATCAATATTTTCTCATTGACGTAGGCTTTAAAGCGAAAGCTTGACCGCCGCGCCGACAATCAACCCCGGCATGGGATAACCGTACTGCTCCTCGTATTCCTCGTCGAAAAGATTTTCCGCATAAAAGCTGAGCTCGGTATGTTTGCCCACCGGGACCTTCAGGTTGATGTCGGCGGTAATGTACGCATCCATTTCAACCAGCTTGAAATATTGCTGCATCGGCCAGCCACTGGTGTATGCGTAAATCGCCTTCCGTTCTCCGACATAACGCAGGGACACGTTAAAAACGGATTCAAGGGGAAGCTGAAACGCCAAGCCGGCGCTGGCCTTCCAATCCGGCAGATAATCGATCTCGTCGGTCAATTCCGCCGTATCGTAGAAATCCCCCCTTTTCTTCGATTGCTGCCAGGTCAAGGCGGCATTGGCGGAAAGCCAGTCGGTCAATGTCAGATGCCCGTCCAGGGAGGCGCCGTAAAATTCGGCCCTGTCGATATTGTATACGCCTTTCCACGTGGAATAAAAGCGGGACACGATATAATCTTCGACGTTGTAGTAGTAAGCCGCGATTCGAAGATAATCGGAATCGGAAAAGTTATGCCGGTAGATCAGTTCGGCGGCATTGTTCGTTTCCGGTTTTAGGGTCGGATTCCCGTTCGTGGCCCCCTCGGCCCACCAGTAGGTTTCAGGCAACCCCGGTGTGCGCAGGGCTTGATAGGCCGAACCCGTGATGGTATCGACATCCGAAGCATGATACGTTGCGGTCAGCTTGGGTGTCAGGGCATCATCGTCCAGTTCAGGCGATGTACTGCCGTTGATCGACCGGTTTTTGTAAGTGTCATAGCGCAGGCCCGCGGTCAGCCGCCATCGGTCCGAAATCTGCCAACTGTCCTGAATGTAGTACCCCCAGCAAATTCCTTCCGAGGAGGGTTCGAAGTTGAGGTCGGCTTCGGTTACCCACCTGGCGTTGTTATATGCCATGTCGATCGTGTCGACCGTTGTGTCGCCATAGGCCAGCACCTTATGCTCGACCCCGACCATCAGTTCATGGTCACCGAAAGGCTTGGTCAGCTCGGCCGTACCGCCGTAGGACCGGTCGGATTCCACTTCACGCTCCAAGACCAGCTCACCATCTTCATAAGCGGCGTTAACTTCGCTTGACGAGTAATTCTCCTCGTCGCGATCCTCATAGTTTTTATACAACTAACCACGCCCCCCAGGGCATTGTTCCCGTAGCGTACGGAACTTCCTCCCCGGATGATTTCGATCTTTTCGATATTGTCCAGGGGAATCGTCCCCCAGTCGATGTAATAGCCGCCAACCACCCCCGATGCATTGACCGGCCGACCGTTGATATTCAGCAGGATCCGGTTTCCGGAAAACCCCCTGATGGCCAGGCTGTCGGCTGTATCCCCGACGAGCGTGCGACGTTTTAGATCGATGTCGGGTTCGCCCTTCAACACATCCGGTTTACCCCCCAATCCCATACGAATCCCATTCCACTGAATCATCATGCCTCCTCTTCTCATCTCCAACTTGAAATCTCAACTGCGCCAATAAAAAAAGGCCATGAGATCATTCCCGAATGAAATGGGAATAGACCTTCATGGCCTAAAAGCATGGAGTTGAACCAGGGGAACGTTCAATCATCCCCAACGGCATCGGCGCATTAAGCAAAACCGTGCCGCAAAAACGGATGTCGTCATCATCTCAACAAGGAGAGATGTGCATTATTCAAAATTTAAATGTTTCGATAGGATTGGATAGAAAGGCTTCAGCCTTTTGCGTATAGAGGCCCGTAATGGATTTAGGATTGAAAGTCAAGCTTTAAGGCTTCATCAGATTGGAATTTATTAGAAATTGGCGAAAGCAACCACGCCGTATGTTCGCGGATCGCCCACTTCCTTCGGCGTGCCGATGCCGCTCGACCAACCGTAACTGAAATACGCCTCGCCCAGGCCTCCTGACAGTTAAAAAACAAGTTGTACAAACAATTGTCATAATATAGTATGACAATATGAAATTAACGCTAAACAAATCGAATCCTCTGCGCGTCAAGGATCAGATCAAGCGGCAAATCAAAGGTCTGATCGAATCCGGCAGCCTGAAGACCGGCACACCGCTTCCTCCCTCCCGGGATTTGGCGCTCACCCTCGGTGTCAACCGCAACACCACCTGGGCTGCATATCGGGAATTGGTAAAAGAAGGCTGGTTAAACACGACAACGGGTTCGGGAACTTATGTAAACCAGATGAAACCCACAGTGCACCGTGAAGATATCGGCAAGCTATTCGATGAACTTCTGTCCAAGGCCGCGACCATGGGATATGGCCCCAACGAGGTTACGGACCGTTTTCTCAGCCACCTGGCCTGTCAATCGGCAGGAATGCAAAACGATCGCCTTTTAGTGGTCGAGTGCAACCATGAGACCGGCCTTCACATGGCCGCCTGCCTCGAGCGAGAATTGAACGTGAGCACCGAGACGATGCTTATCCAGGAGATCGAGGAAAACCCCCGCCGTGCTTTGCGGCGACTGAAAACGATCGACCTGGTCGTCTGCGGCTTCAACCATCTGGAAGAGTTCAAGGCCGCCTTGCCGGACCCTCCGATAGCGGCGATGGGAATTTTGATGCGGCCCGATCTCAAGGCCATGGAAATCCTCTCTCGTCTTCCGGCAGGCACGACCGTGGGCCTGACTTGCGCCAATCGTCGCAGCACGGAAACGCTTTTCAGGGAGGTTATCTACGACAACGGATCGACCCTTAAAAGAATCTGGGCGGGAATGAACGATGCAGAAGGCATCCGTGACATGCTGAAGACATGTACCGTGGTACTGGCCTCGCACTATGTTTACGAACGCGTCAAGGCCATCGCCGACCGGGACGTTGAAATCATCAAGGTGGCGCTGGTCCCGGATCCGGCAGGAATAACAATGGTTCGAGAGTACCTTGCCAGCCGCTAACCGGCATTGACCAAAAGGCTCCGAGGGAACGCTAATGGACGAATGGCTGAGAAAAAGGCTCGATCAATACGATGCGTGGCTGGAAGATCGAAAAGTCGCTTTCACCTCCAAGGTTGTACCAATAGCCGAAGCCCTGGCCGATAAGCAATGGGTCCTGCCAACCGAGCAGGTGATCAGGTTCATAACCGATGCGAGGTCCTTTGCCGTTGGGGACTGCGTTTGCCGAACCCGCTACAGGCGTTGCGACAACCCGGTGGATATTTGCGTTTTCCTCAACGACACATCAGACCAACTGGTCAACAAGGGGCATGCCCGACGAATCGCCCTGGATCTGCTGGTGGAAAAGCTCCATCAGGCCAACCAACACGGCCTGGTTCATTTGACCCTTTATAGCCCCAGCCAATATCCTTACGCCATCTGCAGCTGCTGCAGGTGTTGCTGCCATGAGCTCCAGTTGCTTCTCAAATACGATCGCAAGGATTTAATCGCCGGCTCGGAATATATCGCCGTATGGGATCGTGAACAGTGCACCCATTGCGGGATATGTGTGGACCGCTGTGTTTTCGGGGCACGCACCATCGGAAACAACGGCGTGGAATACAATTCGGATCAATGCTACGGCTGCGGCCTTTGTGCGACGATTTGCCCCAATGGTGCGATCGGAATGGAAAGGTTTTAATTTTCCAGTGTCCAATCCATCCACTGCCCGGCACTAAAACAATTCCAGCCATCTGTCAGCTTTGTATTGGCTGGTGATTTTTTTGTTTTAACATTCTTCCAAAGGGAACACCGATTTTTTTCATCCGATGCCGAAGGGTCCTCGGATTGATCTGAAGAAGTTCAGCCGCTCCTCCCCGGCCCTCCACCTTCCCGTTGGAAACCGCCAAGGCTTTTTGGATGTGACGGGCCATTGCTTGATCGAGACTAAGCAATTCTTTGGCATTGGGTTGCATTTCGTGCGGTATATGACGAATTGGATTCGAACTCGTTTTTGTCACCATGATTTCTTTGAATGTCAGTGGGGCGCCCTGACATAAAATCAATGCTCGCTCGACCGCATTTTCGAGTTCCCGTACATTACCTGGCCAGTGGTAGGACAAAAGCTGTTCTAATGCATTTTCAGCCAGGGAAGGGATGATCTTCATTTTCATTTCAATGCATTTTTTCTGAATAAAATGCTGAACCAAGGATGGAATATCGGAAACACGGTTGCGCAGCGGCGGAATAATCAGCGGGAACACTTTCAAGCGGTAATAAAGGTCGTGACGAAACCTGCCTGAACCCAACATTTTCTCCAGATCCCGATGGGTGGCGGCGATGATGCGGATGTCGGTTCGAATCGTCTCCGTGCCCCCACCCGCTCGATTTCCTTTTCCTGCAATACCCGCAACAGCCGAACCTGGGCTTCCTGTGACAGTTCTCCGACTTCATCCAAAAAAAGCGTTCCGCCATTGGCCCTTTCGAAGCGTCCGATTTTTCGGGAAATGGCCCCGGTAAAAGCCCCCTTCTCATGTCCGAACAACTCGCTGTCCATCAGCCCCTCGGGGATGGCACCGCAGTTGACCTTGATGAGCGGCCCTTCACGTCTGGGAGACAGATTGTGGATGGTGCTGGCAATCAACTCCTTTCCCACGCCGGTCTCACCCATCAGCAATACCGGACTGTCCATGGGTGCTACCTGCCGGGCCATATCCATCACTTCCTTTAAACCGAAGTTGGCACCGATGACATCCACGCCGGAAATCATGCGCAGTTCGTTTTTCAGATATCGATTACGATCTACGAGAACATCATTAAATTCCTGTAGCTTGCGGTAACGCAAGTGATTGCTCAGTGCAATCGCGAACGGCTCGTTGAGCATCGTGAGCAGTTTCTCATGTGCGCTGCCAAACGGTATACCGGTCGCTCCGTGGACCGCAACCGTGCCTAAAAATTCACTTTCAATTACCAGATCCATAAAAAGAATCGGTAGATCAAGCCCCCCCAGGCATTTCATCGCCGGTGCCGAAACAGGATCATCCCCGGCCCTGGGTACATTATGGATCCGTATCGAGCGTTGTTCCAGAACCTGCTGGCGCCCCTTCTCGCACATCATAAACTTGATCGACAACGCCCTATAATCCGCTTCAGTGGCATGGGCGATGATTTCGGCAACGCCTGTTTTTTGGCTGTAAATATAAAGGCTCATCTGACTGGCTGGAAGAAAATCGCGAATATATAAAAGACACTGCCACAATGCCTTTTCAATATCCAGGCTGCCGCAGATTTTAAGCGTTGCATCCCGAAAGAAACCTTTCTTATCGATCCGCATGGGAACAGTTCTCCCCACTGATGCTTTGAAGCCAACGTCGGCATTCACATGAAAACGCATGGCACCCCGGCAATACCGGAAAAACTCTCAAATATAATCGTTTTGGCAATGACTATCATATTTGATCGTTTATTTCATCATATTTCATAGAATAACAATAAATGAATTCTATTTATTTCCCAATCAAAATGTATCTATCCAATATAACAACACTTATCGCCTCAGTATCAGCATGGCACGCCTTTTGTTAACATTCTTGAATTAAAAGGCATCATGGCATGGGGAAATGCCAGCAACCATCATCCAACACACATCAACGATTTCCAGTATACGACAATCAAAAGGAGCCGGAAAATGAAGGCACAATTGATAGATGGATTTCCATCGACACCGGAAAAGCCGAAATTCGACAATCTCAGGATGATCAGCGGCGCCACGGAACCGCCCCTGGCCATGATGAAAGGGTTTGCCGAATTCGCGCCGATATCATTCATGCCTATGGTGCCACGGAAACCACGCCCCTCGTCACCACAAACCTGCTCAAGCCATCGATTGCCGAATGGCCGCAAGCGGATCGATGGGAGCTAAGAAAAAAACAGGGGCTCCCGTTGTGTGGTCTGGATATCAAAATCATGGACCCCAGGGAAATGAAATGCCGCAGGATGGCGTATCCGTCGGTGAAATCCTTGTTCGCGGCCCATGGATCACCCGATCCTACTACAATGACCCCCGAAGCAAGGACGCATTCGTGGATGGATACTGGCGTAGCGGCGACATCGGTTACATTGACCAAAACGGCTACCTGAAGGTCAGTGACCGCTTTAAAGATATTATCAAAAGCGGCGGCGAATGGATCTCCTCCATCGATCTGGAAAATGCCATTATGGCTCACCCCCCCGTCATCGAAGCCGCCGTCATCGGCCTTGAGCATCCCAAGTGGCAAGAGCGGCCCCTGGCATTGGTGAAGATTGCAGAAGATCAAAAGGAGAGCATCACCCAGGAAGACATCCTGCAGTGTATCGCTCCTAAATTCGCAAAGTGGCAACTGCCCGACCAAATCCTGTTCATCGATGAAATTCCCAAGACCAGCGTCGGCAAGTTCTCCAAGAAAGATATGCGGTCCATGTATAAGAACTTCTACCTGGAAAGTTAGCCGGGTACGGATCGATCGGTTCTAAATGCCGTCTATGAAACGCGAATGAGGAGTCGTCTCGGATGAATATGCTGCCTTACAGTGATCATCACAAAACCTTTCGCATGCAACTCCGCGAGTTTTTATCATCTGAAGTCATTCCGTATGTGGACCAATGGGAATCCGACCACATCGTTCCCAAGGCGGTGTGGAAAAAAATGGGCCGCGCCGGATTCTTATGCACGGCCGTGTCAAAGGAATATGGGGGTCTGGGCGGTGACTTTCTCTATTCCGTCATCGTTATCGAAGAGATGGTCAAAACCAATCATACCGGGCTGATGGTCCAACTGCACAGCGATATCGTCGTTCCCTACCTTGACAGTTTCGGAACGGAAAGCCAGAAACGCAAATTCCTGCCCGGCTGCGTCAGCGGAGATATCGTCATGGCCGTGGCCATGACCGAGCCCGATGCCGGAAGCGACCTGGCTTCCATGCGCACCTCCGCCGAGGAGGAAGGGGATCAGGTGGTGATCAACGGTGCGAAGACATTTATCTCCAATGGGATCAACTGCGACCTGGTGGTGCTGGCGGCCAAGGACCCCGCCGTGGACCATCCCCACAAGGCCGTGTCACTGTATCTGGTCGAAAACAATACGCCCGGTTTTAAAAAAGGCCGACAGCTCCTGAAAATGGGCATGCACAGCCAGGACACGGCCGAGCTTTTTTTTACCAACTGCAGAATTCCCCGAGAGCACCTTCTGGGAAAAAAAGGCCAGGGATTTATCCAACTGATGCAAAAACTGCAGCAGGAACGCCTCGTTTGCTCCATCTGGGCGTTGGCCATTGCCGAAACCATCCTGGAATGGACGGAAAACTATTGTCGCAACAACCCTGGGGTCGGAAAACCCCTTGCCGCATCCCAGGCCGTTCAATTCGCCTTGGTTGAAATGATGACGGAGACGAGAATCGGACGCGCCTTCATTCATCAACTGGTCATCGACCACATGCATAACAAGGCCGATGCCACGGAAACCTCCATGGCCAAATACTGGATATCCGATATGGCCAACCGGGTGGCGAACCGGTGCCTCTGCCTGGTGGGAGATGTCGCCAGCCAGGAAAGCTGCCCCATCGTGCGCATGTGGCGGGATATTCGCGTATTCAGTATTTTTGCCGGAACCAATGAAATCATGAAAAATATCATTGCCAAAGCCAAGGCATTTTAAACGATTTTTACAAAGGAGAGGCGTTAACAATGCAAATCGAAAACTGCGTGGCGGCTGTCACCGGCGGGGCATCCGGATTGGGGGAGGCCACGGTGCGTAATCTGGTAACGGCTGGGGCCAAAACGGCGATCCTGGATATGGACGAAGAACATGGCCAGTCCCTGGCATCGGAGCTTGGGGATGCGGTGCGGTTTTTCAAAACGGATGTCAGCGAAGAAAAATCGGTTCAGCAAGCCATGGATGGCGTAACGACAAGTTTCGGCGCCCTTCATATCATCGTCAATTGCGCCGGTGTGGCGCCCCCGATGAAAGTGATCGGCAAAAAGGGTCCGCTGCTCATTTCAAAATTCGAACGGGTGATACAAATCAACCTGATCGGCACGATGAACGTGGTACGCCTGGGCGCCGAAAAAATGCTGAAAAATCCACCCGCGGACGATGGCGAAAGAGGCGTTGTGATCAACACGGCGTCGGTGGCCGCCTTTGAGGGGCAGATCGGCCAAGCCGCCTATGCGGCGTCCAAGGCGGCGGTTGTCGGCATGACACTGCCCGTCGCCCGCGAATTCGCCGATTACGGCATTCGCGTGATGACCATCGCGCCGGGTCTTTTTGAGACGCCCATGTTGGCCGGGTTGCCGGACCCGGCCAAGGCGGCCCTGAGCCGGATGATGCCCTTTCCCAAGCGTCTGGGCCGGCCACGGGAATATGCGATGCTGGTTCGGCAAATCATCGAAAACCCCATGTTGAATGGCGAAACCATCCGTCTGGATGCCGCCGTCCGACTCGCGGCAAAATAAAAAGGAGGCACCCATGATCGGGAATGTATATGTCATCGGTAGTTATTCGACAAAGTTTCAGAAATGGCCGGACAAATCAGGGAAAGCACTCACCCGGGATGCGCTGGTGGGAGCATTGCGGGATGCTCAATTGAATGACGCCGGCGTTGTTGAAAACGCCTATTTTTCAAACTGCGGCATGGGCGTGATCTGGGGGCAGGATATGGTCCGCGGTCACAGTATGATGGCGCCACTGGTGGAAGAAGGGCTCTTTCCCGAGCGGGCTCCCATCATCAATGTCGAGGGGGCCTGCGCCTCCGGGTCCATGGCGTTTCATTTGGCCTGGAAGGATATTTTAAGCGGCTTCATGACGTATCCCTGGCCATCGGCATGGATAAATTCTACCATCCGGATATGCAATTGGTCCTGACCGCCTTTGAAAACGGGATCGACCGTGAAGACAAGGACCGTTTGATCGGAGAATACCGGACCGTGGCCGAGACCTGCGGCCAGGACTTCCAGTTTGGCGACAACCGCACGATTTTCATGGACACGTATGCCATGCAGGCCTGTTGGCACATGTGGAAATGGGGCACCACCCAAAATCAAATCGCCGTGGGCGCGTCCAAGAATCACTACAATGGGTCCTTAAACCCCAAGGCCCAATACCAGTTCGAGGTTCCGGTGGAAAAAGTCCTTTCCGATTATATGGTCAGCTACCCGTTAACGCGCAGTATGTGCGCGCCAATCGGCGATGGGGCCGCGGCCGCCATTTTATGCTCGGAAACCTTTTTCAATACGCTGCCGCCGAGTGTGCGCGAGCGAAGCATAAAAGTCCGTGCCAGTGTCCTATCCAGCGGCAAGCACCGTCCCATCAACGAACCGGGCCTGTCCAAATGGGCGGCCGACAAGGCGTATCAAATGGCGGGACTGGGGCCTGAAGATATCCATGTTGCCGAAGTTCACGACGCCACCGCTTTCTGTGAAATTTACCAGGCGGAAATGATGGGGTTCTGTCCCATCGGTACGGGAGGGAAATTCATCGAATCCGGCGCCACCATGCTTGACGGGAAAATCCCCATCAACACATCTGGCGGGCTCATCTCCAAAGGCCACCCCATCGGTGCCACGGGGCTGTCCATGATCTATGAAATTGCCACCCAACTGCGCGGTGAAGCCGGCCCCAGACAGGTGAAGAATGCCTGCGTCGGACTCGTTGAAAACGGCGGCGGTGTCATTTCGGTGGAAGAAATGGCTTGCGGGGTGACCCTGCTTGGAAAGCCATGAAACCCTTATTTTTGATCCCCGACGATAGGTGCAAAGCTATCCAATGAAACTGTCTGGTGCATTATCCGGTGTTCAGGTGATCGACCTGTCCCGGCTGTTGCCAGGACCGTATTGCTCCATGATCCTGGCCGATCATGCGCCGATGTCATTCAGGTGGGGAACATCGATTGTCGATTGGACAGATACCAGATTGCCTCCCTCAACCGGAATAAAAAACACATTACCTTAAACCTCAAATCCGCGGAAGGAAGAGAAATTCTCTACAAACTGGCTAAAAAGGCCGATGTGATCATTGAGGGCTTCCGTCCCGGAACCGTTAAAAAACTCCAAATCGATTATGAGGCCGTCAAAAACGTCAATCCCGGAATTATCTATTGTTCAATCACCGGTTACGGTCAAACCGGCCCCTTAAAAGACAGGGCGGGACATGATGTCAACTATATGAGTATTTCCGGAATTCTCGATCAGATCGGTGCGGCCAACGGCGCACCGACAATTCCGGGGATTCAATTTGCAGATATGGCCGGTGGCGGAATGAACGGCGTCATTGGGATTCTTCTGGCATTGATCGCAAGGAAGAAAACCGGCCAAGGACAACACGTCGATATTTCCATGACGGACGGCATGGTGGGATGCCTGCCGATCCTGTTTTTTTTGAAGCAACTCGAAGGGGCTTTTCCAAAACGCTCCAACAGCCTTCTGTCCCATCGCTATGCCTGTTATAATATTTATAAAACCGCTGATGATCACTATATTTCGGTAGGTGCCCTGGAGCCCCATTTCTGGGAAAAACTGTGCCGTTATTTCGAACTTCACGAATACATCGCTCTCCAGTTCGATGAAACGCGCCGTGTGGAAATGGTTGAGATATTCAAAAAGCGATTCCTCACAAAAACAAGATCGCAATGGGAGGAAGCGTTATCATCCCTGGATGTCTGTTGCGAACCGGTTCTGACGGTTGAGGATGTAATGAAGCTACCCCATCATCGGGAACGCGAAATGGTCATCGAAAACAGCAGTGCCGAGTGGCGTGAAAAGATAACGTTGGGCGTGCCGGTAAAACTCAGTCTAACACCAGGCAGCATCCGAACCCCCCCGGTTCAGCTTGGGGGAAACACATATACCGTGCTTCGTGGACTAGGATACAGCAAATCGCGTATAAAGGCCCTTTCCGATGAAGGTGTGCTTGAATACCATGCAGACAGATCGTCGTCCTGCGCCGCCGGCTGCGGCGAATAAACGCGCCGGATCTTTATCATTTGGATTTTTACGACGCCACCATTTTTGACAGTAGTAACTTCGTGTTTGTTTGAATGAGCCCGCAAGGCCTGGACAGTGCCTGTTGCGGAAAGGGAGCGGTCTTTTCGCCCATCGTGCTAAAGCTCCAGTTGGAGACCGACCATTACGTTGGCGCCGGGCATGGGATAGCCGGGTTGGTACTCATAATCCACATCGGTGAGGTTCTCTCCGGCCACGAACAGTTCTCCTTTATAACTGCCGGCCAACCCGTCGAAAGCGTAACTGAGTTTGCCGTTGACCAGGGTGTAGCTGCCCACGGTATCATTGTTCTCGATATCGGTCTTGCGTTCCTGTGAATTGACGTTGATCGAGGATACATGGGATCCATCCAGGCTCAGTTTGAAGCGGTCGAGGAAACGCCAAGGCATCCGATCTGCCGTCGCTGTATTCCTGCGTATAGTCGCCCTCGGTATAATCCCAGTCAAGGCCCATTAAAAACTCGGCGCCATGGCCCAATTTCACGTTCTCCTTGACCTTGATGCCGTAGTAGAGAAAATCATTGTACAGGTCCTCGCGGACCCCCTCCGTATCGCTGGGTTGGTCCAACCAATCGCCCTCTCCTGAGCTACGATAGCCCTTTATCTCGCCACTGAATCTCTCATAATCGTGTGACAGGGTCAGGGTGCTTAGAACGGCGCGGGTCTCATAGCGGCCCTCGCGTGCGTCGGGGTCGGCACCTTCGGCGCCGGGATCGTTGGCGTAGTTGTCATTCCACATGGCGAAAAGGGAAACGTCCCAATTGTCGTTCAACTGCCGGCCAAGCCGGCCATAGGCGTTGTCCAGTTCGCCGTCGGAATTGTCACGATGCCCGTCCGAAGTCCTGTATCCGCCGCCCATGTAATAGTTCCACCCACTGGTTTTGCCGCCATGCTCGGCCTTTGCCACAATCGTGTCGTAGCTTCCGAAAGCCACCTGGGTCTTGGTCGTGTAGCCTTCGTCGGTCTTGCGTTTGGGGACGATGTTGATCACGCCAAAAGCATTGCCGAAATACTGGGGTTGGGGGCTCTTGAAAACCTCGATGGATCGAGCACTGTCGATGGCCATCAGGTCGAGCAACGGATGGTTCCAGACACTCATGAACATGGGGGCGCCGTCGACCAGGGTTTTGATTTCCGCTCCCGGCCGGCTCGACCCCATGCCGCGGATAAACACCCCGCCGCCTTCCGCACCACCGAACGAGCGACGGGATTGAAACGGGACATATTGACGCCTGGCGTTTGTCTCAGGGCCGTCTCGATATCCTGGGCGTTGAGGTCGTCCAATTGCTCTTCGGTGATCACCGTCGTCACGCTACCATAGTCATCCCTGCGGTTGCCCTCGATAATCGGTCGCGCCGTTACCCAGATGGGTTCAAGCCGGGTGACCGGTTCTCCCTCATCCTGGGCATTGGCCAATAGGGAAGTCCATCCACTGAGCAACACCGTCAACAAAGCCAGACAAAAACCGATCCGATGAGCGCGCATTGATCTCTCCTTTTCTCAACAGCAATGGATTGTCCGTTGACAAGCGGTGCCATGGATCGTAAGAGAAGTATTTTACCTGTCGAGCCACGACGACTTTACCGATAAAAACATGTTTTTCCCGGTCACAGGAAAAGTGCAGGGCATCGAAAGTACCCAATACCACTACCCGCCTTTGGAATGGATTCACGGCGACAACCTGGCTCGCCGGGTCGAGGCCCGCTCGGGCAGCCATGTCGTGGTGGCCAAGGAGCGGTTGCTGAAGCTCGATCCGCAAACCATCTTTATCGATGGCGGCGGGCTTTCCCTGGTCGCCGGGGATGTGGCCCGCAAGCCCGAATACTACCAAGCGCTGACGGCCTTCGCCAAGCGGCGGATTTTTGTTCTGCACCCCTTCAACTGGTACACCACCAACATCGACACGGCCTTGACCAACGCCTATGCCATGGGTAAAATCCTCTATCCAAAAGGTTTCACGGACATCGACCCCGAGCGCAAGGCCGATGAAATCTATACCCAACTGGTGGGCAGGCCCGTATACGAGAAGATGAAAGCCGACTATGGGCCGATCGGCCGGGTGGCAGGTTTTGTCGATTGAGTGGATGACGATTTTATGTTTCATCGATCATGTGGCGTCCGTTGACCCAGTCAGCCAAATGATCATTTGGTAATCTTTTGATCACCTTGTGGCAAGGATCCGCCGGTATAGTGAGAAGAACAGTCAGGCTCAGAAGAGCTTATTCCTCTCTCCCCTTCCCCCAATCCGGGCCATCGCATGGATGGCCCGGATTCCCATTCGCCTTGATGTTCTCTCCTTTTATTCATGACCCACCGTTTCCTTGAAAATCTATCCGCCCCGCATCCAACCGATAAACACGGTGGCAAAAGGAATTAATCAGCGCGGGGTCATGGCTGATCAGCACAATCGTAACGCCGGTATCCCTTTGAATTTTTTCCAGCAGCCGAATAATTCGGGCCTGGGTAAGCACATCCAACATGGCGGTCGGCTCGTCCAGAACGAGAACGGCGGGAACCATCGCCAGAGCACGGGAAATAGCCATGCGTTGCAGTTCTCCCCCGGAAAGTTCTCCCGGGCGGCGGGTCAGCAACGCCGGTTGCAGTTCGACCGAGGCAAGCATCGCCGACAGGTCTTGCATCGATGGCACCCGGCCGCATAGTCGAAAAGGCTCCTCAAGACTGCGCGCCAGGGTCCAGCGCGGATCGAAGCTGCTTTCCGGGTGCTGGAAAACCATCTGCAGCCGCTGCCCCAACCGCCTGCGGACCTGGCGTCCGGCAGTCCATAAATCGATTCCACCGCAGCGCAGTTGCCCGGTGTCCGGCCGCAGGATGCCGGCTAAAATCAATCCCAGGGTCGTCTTGCCAGCACCACTGCGGCCCACGATTCCGATGCGCTTGCCCGGTGCAAGCGCCATATCGATACCATCGAGCACCAGCCGGCGGCGACGGATAAGCCATCCGCTGCCATAAATCTTGGAAATCCCTCGTGCCTCAACGTGCATGCGTCCAACACCTGACCCGGCGAACGCCGATGGTGAACAACGGCGGCTGCCGCCGGCAACGTTTTTCGGCTTGCGGGCACGCGGATCGATACGGACAGCCCTCCCGCGTCTCCGGTAGGGCCGGCCCGCCGATCCCTTTGCCGATAAGCATTCCCGCTGAAGGTTGGGCGGCAATCAGCGCACGCGAATACGGGTGCAGGGGCGCCTTGAAAAATACGGCCGAAGGCGCCGCTTCCACGACCTTCCCGGCAAGCATGACGACCACCCATCCTCCCAGGGCTTGGGCAAGCGCCAAATCATGGGTTACCACCAAAAGCGTCTCCGTGGCCAATTCCTTGAACAGGGAGGCCATGGCATCCCGGGCTTTTGGATCGAGCCCCTTGGTCGGCTCGTCGGCCAGCAGCAAGCGCGGTTTTCCGGCGAGTGCCATGGCCAGCAGAACCCGTTGCCGCATCCCTCCGGAAAGCTGGTGTGCATAGGCTCGCGAGAGTCGTGCCACCGATGGCAACCCCACGTGCTTCAGCATGTCCTTGGCCAACCAGTGGGCATCACCACGCCCCAGACCGCGATGGATCCGTGCCCGCTCGGCCACCTGCCTGGCGACATCCAACACGGGGTTGAGAGCACCGCCACTGCCTTGGGGAATATAGGCGGCGGTCATGCCACGATGGGCCCGCAACCGGGCGGCATCCATCTTTGTGATATCTTCTCCGGCGATGCAAACTCGGCCAAGGGTCCGGGCATTGGAAGGCAGCAACCCCAGCAGCGAAAGCAGCAATAGGCTCTTACCGCTTCCGGTGGCCCCCACGATGGCAATCTTCTCACCCGCTTCTACCGTGAGGTTCAGTCGGTCCACCACCGGTGGGTTTCCGTTGGTGACATGCGGAAATGCGATGGTCAGGTTTTCCACGGTCAGTAACGGCACCGGCCACGGCCTGGCATCACAAACGGCGTCCACCCGCTGGCGACGGATCAAGGATGGCCTGCCGGGGGGGCCGGATATCGGCACCCGATCGGCGAACCGATGGCCAAGCAGATAACCCACCATGACCGAAAATGAAATTCCGGATAGGGGCGGCAGCACCCACCACCAGGCACCGTTGAGCAGGGCCGCACCGGTGAAGGCATCGTGCAGCATACTGCCCCAGCTAGGATTCAGCGGGTCGCCGAGCCCCAGAAAACCGATTCCGGCTTCGGCCAGCATGGCACCAGCCACGGTCAGCGCCATTTGGCCAAAAGCACATCGGCACAGTTGGGCAGGATATGATGGCGGATCAGGTAAAGGGTGGTCGCCCCCATACTACGGGCGTTAACGATATAGGCGTGCTCCCGGAGGGCGAGCACGCGGGTATACATCACCCGCGCCGTGCCCGGCCAGGCGGTAAGGGCGATCACCAGGAAAACGTTCCGCACGCCGGGTCCCAGGTAGGCCGCCAGCACGATCACCAGCGGCAGCGTCGGAATCAACAGCACCATGTCCGTCAACCGCATCAACAACTCGCCTGCCATTGACCGCCGGTACCCGGCCACGCACCCGACCAGGCGCCGATGCCGGTTGCCACCAGGGCGGCACCCAGCCCCAGTGTCAACGCGGTTCCCGATGAACGAACGGCAAGCCGCAGCAGATCACGGCCGGAACCGTCGGTGCCCAAAAGGTGTGCCGGTCCTGGCGGCTGGTAGGGATCATGGATCGGTAACGCATCGATACGCCATGCGCAACCGATCCCCACGATGACTGCCAGCACGAGCCATCCGCCCAGCGACCCGGCCATGGTTCGCGCCTTACACAACCGGCACCCCGTCGGCGATTCGCGGATCGATCCGTGCGTTGAACAGATCCGTCAGTCCGTTGGCGACCAGGACACTGCCGGCCAGGATCGTCAGGGTACCGGAAAGCATGGGATAATCCCGGGCCAGAACCGCCTGGTAGATAAGGCAGCCCATCCCCTGCCAGGAGAAAACCACTTCAATGAGCAGGATACCGCCAACCATGAATCCCAGATTCAAGGCAACCACCGTGAGAAATGCCGGCAGTGTATCGGGCAGAATATGGCCGTAGAGCACCTGTCGATCCGTCAACCCCTTGGACAGGGCGGTCGTCACATAGGCTGGTCAATTTCATGGCGAACCAGATGGCGCATGATCATGAATTTGTAGGCCGTACCATGGAAGGCAGTGACAAGAAAGGGCAGAAGCCACCGGACGGCGGCGGACCTGAATCCCTCGTTTTGGGTGGCAATCCCGGCAAGGGGAAGCCCGGTCCAATGGGCTGCCACCACTAAGACCAGCAATCCGATACAATAAGCGGGAACGGCGTAAAGACCAAGAAAAAAGCAGCCCAGAACGCGCTGGTACCGCTCCCGGTGCCGCCATCCGGCCACCGCCCCGAACCATCCGCCGGCCAGGGTGCCCACGACCAGCGCCGGCACCAATAGCGCCAGGGTCCATTGCAGCCGGACGGCAATCACACGCAACACCGGCTGCCCGAAACGGTGGGACCAGCCCCAGTCGCCGGTGGCTGTTCTGATCAGGTAGAGGCCATATTGCCGAACCATGGAATCGTCCAGACCCAGTTCGGCGCGCAGGGCAAGCACCGCATCGCCGGTCAGCCGGGCATACCCCTCTTCGCCCAACAGGTGCACCAGCGGATCACCCGGCATCAGGCGCACCAGCAGGAAGTTCAGCGACAATACCCCCAGGAGGGTGAACAAATACAAGCTCAGTTTTCCGCTCATTCGGGCCACGGCGCAATCCTATGGTTCCTGATGCCCTGGTATTGACCGATACATGCCGGCAAATGTCTGCCGGTTGAGCAGTCCGCCCTCGATCTGATTGATGGTCAGGCCCTGCCAGGACCGCCGCACCGGATAGGTGTTGACCGCCCAGCACAGCGCCACGGCGGGCATCATTTCGGCGTAGTAGCGCTGGATGGCCTGCTGCAGATCGGCCTGCTGCATCGGATCAGTGGTTGCCAGCAGCCGGTCACACAAGTCGTGGAAAGCCGGGTCGGTCAAATTGGCCAGGGTGCCGCCTCCCTTGCGGCGGGAGTCGAAATAACCGCTGGCCACGCCGGCATCCATGATCATTCCCCACGGCGTGGTCCGAAACATCACCAGTCGAAGCGCTCCGCCTGGACCCGTTCGATCCAGGTGGAAAGATCCGCCCGATCGACGGTCATGGCAAGACCGACTGCCCTAAGGTTATGGGAAAGGATGGGCAGCAGGGCATCGGTGCCCTCCAGGTCGGCCCGCGCCAGGAGCCTCAGGACGATATTGCCGCCACCCGGCAGATTACGCAGGCCGTCACCGTCCGTATCGGTGTATCCGGCCTGATCGAGCAGTCGACGGCTCTCTTCGGGAGCGTAAACCAGGGCCGTATCGGCCGGGCCGTCGCCGAACGCCGGTGGCAAAAAGCCACGGTCCGGAAGCTTGCCGTGGCGTCCCATCAGGCTGGCCGCCATGCGCGCATAGTCCAGGGCGGCGGCAATGGCTCGCCTGAACGCCACAGCGTTCGTTGGGCGGTGGTTGAGATTGAATCCCAGCGCCGCCGGCACCCCCATGGCGTCGGCCTCGGGCAGTCGCAGATCGGCAGTACCGGACAGCGCGACCAGGTGAGAAGGCGGAAACCCCGAGGCATACTTGTAATACAGATCCAGATCCCCGCGTCGCAAGGAAAGCGCCAGGGTGTCCAAGGGCCGGTTCAGGAAAATAGTCAATTCCGGCACTGTCGGCAGCGGCCCGTAATATGCTGGATTTCGCCTGAAGGTCAGCCGGCCGGCGTGCACATCGAATTGCTGGAAAACAAAAGGTCCGCAACCCAAGGTGACTCGGGCGTCACCGGGCTTGAACGGATCCGCCACCGTTTCCCAGACATGCCGGGGCAGAACGCGCACGATGAAACCGCAGTTTATCAGAAAACGACTGTAGGGCTTGACCAGATCGAAGGTCACCGTTTTCCCATCAACCGCAATCGCCTTGATCAGCGTCCGCATCCAGGCGGAGGCCCCATGATGGGCCATTAAATAATCGAAGGTGAATTTGACATCCTCGGCGGTAACCGGGAGACCGTCGTGCCAATGGGCATCGCCGCGCAGCAGAAATCGCCATCGGCGGCCGTCCGCGGACGCTTCCCAGGACAGGGCCAGTTGGGGCCGGGGCCGCATGGCCGCATCGAAGCGCACCAACGTATCGTGCGTGGCCAGCATGGCGAAGATGTTATAGCTGTAATCGACCAGCGGATTGGCTACCCGTACCTGCATGGGGGTACCGACGCGCAATGTCGCCCCCTCATGGCTATCCGCAACCGGGCCATCGCCGCCGCAACCGGCCATGCCGGCAAGAATCAATCCCATCAGCAGCAGAATGGCGCCGGCGGGGTGCTTGCGCCGGCGCCGTTTGCTGAAACGACCGAGCAGCGCAGGACACGTTGCTGGTGCGTTCAGGGGAGGGCTCAGAAAAGGGTTAAAAGACAAACTTGACTTCGCCGAAAAAGGTGGTCCCGGGATCTTCGTACATGTACATGGTCCGGTATTCCTCGTTAAACAGGTTATCGATGGCAAGCGACAGGTCAATGGTTTTCAGCGGTCCCCAGGCGATCGGGATCTGTTTGGTGCCCTTCAGGTCGAAAACCAGGGATTCCTTCATGATCAATTCCTCGCCGGCAGCGTTGCGATCCGTGTTGGCATCGTCGGAATACTGCTTGCTCAGGTAGCGGCCGAACAGGCTGATGGTGAAATTCCCGGGCCGGCGGTAGGTGATCCCCAGGTTGGCCATGTGCCGCGGGCAAAAGAGAAGATCGTTCCCTTCCAGATCCGGATTCTGGGGGTTGTCGTCGACAGTCGCCCGGTTGTAGGTATAGTTGGCACTCAGCGTCCAATTCTCGGAGAGATACCAGGCCAGATCCAGTTCCACGCCGTAGGATTCGCTGCGGCCGATGTTTTGGTTGATCCACACGTTGTCCGCATTGAACCAGGCGAGGATCTTGTCGTCGGTGATGGTGTAGAAACCGACCAGCCCGGCCTTGAAGTCGCCACCGAACCAGCGCTGCAGGCCGAGTTCAAAGGACTGGGTGGTTTCGGGATCCAGGTCGGGGTTGGGCAAGCGTGGATTGCCACCGGAGGTCCGGTCGTCGTATAGCTGTTCGGACGTGGGCGGTTTGAAGCCCGTGCTGTAATTCCCCCAGATGGAGGTGCTGTCAGCGAAATTATAACGCAGGCCGATCTTGGGGCTCAGGTGATCGTCGGTGCGATCATCCAGGTCCGGGTCGTTGTAGCTGCTGAAATAGTTGTCGTAGTTCTCCCAGTGGTCGTAGCGCAGGCCGGCGGTGAGGATCATGGCGTCGGTAATTTTCCAGACATCCTGAACGTAGCCGGCCATCGTTCGCACGTTGAATTCGTTCTCCTGGAGTCGTGCGCCGGTGTTCCAGTCGTTGTAATCCTGGGAGGTTTCCTGATTGTTGTAAAAGAAACCCGTCGTGACCGTGTGCCCCCCCAGCTCAGCCGTGCCCCGGAGTTCGGCGGGCATCTCGGTGTAATCCATATCGCGCTTTTGTTTGCGGGCGTAATTGGTGCCGCCCCGGTCGTAAAGATGCAGGTAATCGTCGACGCGCACCCCCAGATAGGCATCGATCCTCAGCCGCTTTCCGATTTGCTGATCAAACATGATCGCGCCCAAATTGTAATCCCAATCCCCGCCCACATGGGGTCGGCCACGGGTATACCGATTGTTGTAATAGTTGTAGAAGAAACGCAATCCGACAGTATCTGAAAACCGGTAACCGGCGTTGACCCCCGTCCCATGCTTGTCGTAATCGCAGTCATCGATCATATGCACGCTGGCATTGACATTGTTCTCCACGATGTTGGTGCCGTCGGCCTCTTCGTAATAGCCTGCCAGCGCGTAGCTGAACCGGTGCAGCCGGCCGTCGGCCGATGCGGCCGCGCGATAACGGCCGAAACTGCCCGCACCACCGCCGACGGTTGCCGTGGGCGTCTCCCCACCCGATTTGAGGATGATATTGATCACCCCACCGGTGGCATCGGCGCCGTAAAGTGCCGAGGCTGGCCCGCGGATGATTTCCACCCGCTCGACCAGCTCCACGGGAATCGTCTGGGAAATCTGCCAATTGGTGGGAATCCCGTTGACCAGATAGACCGTACCATCGGAACCGGCCCCCCGAATATTGGCGTAAGGCGGAAACGGTGAATAGGCCCGCCGCAGGGCGATACCGGGCACCGCCCGCAATGCATCGCCGATATCGCTGTTGGGCAGGTTCTGGTTCGCCAGATCGAGATTCGAAATCACGGTCACGGATGCCGGCACATCCTTTACCGCCGTTGCATACTTGGTGGCCGTCACCACAACCGCGTCGAGTCGGCGGAGGTCCTCGGCCTGTCCCATCCCGGTTAAAACCAACACCGTCAGACAGAACATAAAAACCGACCTGGCACACCGCCGCATATCTCTTCTTTTCATCTCTCCCTTTCTCCTCTCTGCATCCGATCATTCCCGAGTTATAGCATTCAAGATAATGTTTTTGGGCTGCGTTATCGGTCGTCGCGGTATTGGTTATACAGCTTCCTCCCTCTGGCCTTACCAAAAACATTATCTTAAATACTATAGGTTACCATCATCGTTCATTGAGCCGCGCTTTGAATTCCCTGCCGACTTTGCAAATCGGCAGCTTTTTCGGTTTGATCTTAACTTCTCCACCGGTTCTCGGATTCCGGCCGATATAGCGGGGTAGTCTTTAACGGAAAAACTGCACCAGCCCCGGATCTCGACCCGATCCCCTTCCGCCAGGGCGTTGGTGATGGATTGGAAAAAGGCTTTGACCGCCTTTTGCGCCTGAGGTTTGGTCAGGCCATTGGACGCGCGTAATTTGTCGATCAGCTCACGTTTATTCATTTTATTCAATCGAGATAGCGCACACCCATCCCATAAAGGGGGACACCGCCGTTTTCAATTTTCCGCAGCCATTTCACTTCCGCCAGGCAGATCGTCCGCGGTTGTCGGCAGGCAGAGGGTCGTGACCGGTCGAAACCGCAAAGCGTGCGAACCAGCAGAATGGTCCCGGACGCGTATTTCTTATCCGTCTCAATGTAAAACCCCTGGCTGGAGAAATTGCGCATCATGCCACCGGCCGCATCCCCTTCCCCCCTACTGGCGTAGTTGGCAGGCAATCATCACTTCCACTGGATCGCGCGCACAAGTCCGCTGGCGATGGGGTGTCTTTGTTATCTGTCCCATTTTTTCGAGATCCCATTGGGTTTAGGTCAACGAAGGCTGGCAACCGCCGGAACCCATCTCAGGACGGACGGGGCGTCGGCAACGGTTGCCAGGTCCAGCTTACACAATTCTTGGAAAATTCGCCCAACGGCCCGGCGAATCGCCCGACGAACCGGTTTGGATATCGCATAGCCCTCCGTCAACTGGGGTTCGATCCAAATAAACATCAATTTTTCGGGAAAACCACCTGCCAGATCCGTCCTGGCCAATGCGACGAGCAAGTGCCTGAACGCCGGATCCACTTTTGCCATCCAGGCGCATGGGTTTTAAAAACGCGATCATTCCAGACGTGCATACCACCGGGCACACCGGCCAAACGCAGTTCCCACGATGATCGCCAGATCGGCGGCGTAAAGCATGCCTCCGGCAAGACGGGGATCTTTGCCCATAAAGGCCAATTGAATGGTTTCGTCGGCCGTGTCGTTGGCCACGGCGTCAAGCACATGGCTGGCGGCCCCATGGTCCCCTGCCAACACGTCGCCCAGGCCAATGATGGATATCTTTTTCATATGGACTATTTCTCCACGTGATGCGCGTTTTGCATTCAATGCAGACGGATTCGTAAAGAGCCCGATATCGGCGTTACGCTTCATCCCTCGTCACTGCGGAGTACGCCAAGTACGCCTCATTCCTCGGGATTCGCAAGCCTTGATCTCGGGCTCTTTACGAATCCGTCGGAAATGCGACTTTTTACGAGACCATCAATGCAGGTAGTGGTGCCGGCAACCGGCGCTGATCTGCTGAAAACAGGACTTGAATGCTATAGCTGCAAATCCCTGAAGACGGCATCCATGGTGCGACAAACCCGCTGCGCCTCGACTTCGGAACCGGCGAACCCGACCCAACACTGCCAGACCTCGTCTTCATTTTTCCAGGTATTGCCGTCGGGCTTGCGGAGCCCCTCCTGGTAGCAGTCGTCGAGAACCCGGCTGAACAGGGCGATTTTCTTGACCAGGTTGTCCTCCGAGTCCTCACCGCCGTTGCGCTGGTATTCCGGATAAAGGTTACCCCTGACGTGATCGTAGAGCCCGTACTTGAAATCATGAACGACGCGGGATATTGGAGAGCACCCAATGCTGGTTGCGGCGTACCAGGTCCTTGCGACGGCGATCGAATGCATCCGCCACCAGGGCCGCCAGCTTCTTTTTCAGCTCATCGGTGTCGACCTTGGCGTCATCCTTCAAAGGAACAAGATTATCATGCCACGCGTTGAATTCGGTGATAAAGGCGGACCGCATCTCCTCGTCAGATAACTGCTGGGCAACCGCCTCAGGATCAAGCACCAGGCTTTCATCCAATGCGATCTCTGCTTCCTTTACCCACCATTCATAAGATCTTCCCGTGTCAGGATCCTTTCCCGGCTGACGCAACAGCATGGCCGCCTGGACCTTGCACCGGCAATCCTTGTCACAGATGATACGGAACCCCCATTCTCCAGAAACCTTCGGCCGCTCGGAAAAGAAACCGCAATCGTTGAGGTCGAACACGCTGGGAACCGTATATTTCGGCTGATAGATAACGACATAACCTTCCGGCAGTTTCATTTTGTTCTCCTTTCTTCGATGGCAGATGATTCGGCAAGCCGGAGGACAAGAAAAAACGCCATGCCGGCCGCCCGTCTATCTATGGTTTGGCCTTCATGGCGCTGTGTTGAGGTGATGAGATTCAGATTGGGTGGACGCCACTTCCCTAGTGGTAAAATCCGGCCTTCAATCCAGGAAATTCAAAACAAATCCTTCCCGCAGGCCAAGATGATTAGGTAAAATGCCGAATGCGATTGTTAAAGGACACCTCTGCTTTTGTTCTCTATTGCAGGCGAACCGGAAGGTAGAAAGACATGTACCACATCGGCCACCTGCTTGCAGTTGGTTTGGCCTTCGTGGCTCGGATTGAACGACCCGGATGGGGAATCAATGGATATGAAATGCTGTCATTTTCCTAATGACAGAACACTTCTTACTTAAACGAAAATGCTGTGGCTGTAAATAGCTTTTTTTATCTTCCGCCAAAAGTCGTCCGTTAACTGGATAATCGTCGATCGACTTCTCATTTTTTAACAAACAAACGCAGGGTCTTTAGGTTGTTTCGTTCCATAGATTGCGCAGACCGTCTCCCAGAATATTGAATGCCAGGACCGTCAGCATGATGAGCACCCCTGGGTAAAACGACAGATGCGGTGCGCTGAGAATATAATCCTTGCCTTCCATGAGCAGCATTCCCCATTCCGCATCGGGCGGCTGGACACCGAATCCGAGAAAGCCGAGGGCCGATACGGCCAGAACCGACTTGCCCAGCCCGATGGTGGCCAGGACGATCATCGACGGCATGCTCGCCGGCAGTACATGGCGCCAAAGAATGACCGGCGGCCGGACAACGGCAAGCTGGGCCGCCTTGACGTACTCGCGCTCCCGGACGGACAGTGTGATTCCGCGCACCACTCTGGCGTAGCGCATCCAGCTGGCCACCGACAAGGCCAGCAGAAGATTCATTGTTCCCGGCCCCATCAGTCCGGCAATGGCCATGGCGGCGACAATTTCGGGAAAGGCGAAGAAGATATCGGCCAGGCGCATGAACAGTTCATCCACCAGCCCGCCGGCATAACCGGCCACCAGGCCCACCGCCACCCCCATCAGCGTGGAAAGCAAAACCACCGCGACGCCCAGGCCGATGGAGGCACGGGCACCGGCCAGGATGCGGGAAAAGAGACAGCGTCCCAGGGCATCGTTGCCCAACGGGTACTGCCATGAAGGCGGCGCCAGGCGCTTGTCGATATGGGGCGTGAGCGGATCGTGGGGGCAGCACCAGGAGCCGCAAATGGCCACACCCACCACCAGCAGGACCGTCAGGGCCGCCAGGGTCATCAACGGATTGGTCAGGAGGATGCGGCGCCAACCGTTGCCGGAGCGACGCTTATCTTGGAAACCGGCACGGCGCATGGATTTGTTCATGACAGTCGAATCCGTGGATCGAGGTAGAGGCAGACCAGATCCACCAGCAGGTTGATGGCCACGAAAACGCCGGCCGTAAACAGCACCAGGCCCTGGATGAGCGGATAATCGCGGTTGCTGACGGCACTGACCATCAGCCCCCCCAATCCCGGCCAGGCAAAGACGGTTTCGGTGATCACGGCGCCCTCGAGAATCATCCCGAACTCCAGACCGACCACCGTGACCACCGGAATGAGCGCATTTTTCAGGATATGTCTGGCCAGCACCAGGCGTTTGCCAACGCCCCTGGCACGCAGGGCGGTCAGATAGTCCGCGTGAATGGCCTCAATGATGGCGGAACGCAGCATCCGTGTGGTGTAGGCGGTCAGGCCCGTTCCCAGGGTGATGGCGGGCAGGATCAGGTGATGCCAGTCCCCCCGGCCGAAGCTGGGCAGCCATTGCAGCTTGACGCAGAAAACGATGATCAGCAAAAGGCCCAACCAGTAATTGGGCATGGATACCCCCAGCACGGCAAAGCGACCCCCATGGTATCCATCCAGGTGCCCTGTTTGACACCGGACAGGATACCGATGGGGATGGACAGGCAAAGGGCCAGGCCAATGGCCCACACGGCCAAAAGGAGGGTATTGCCGAAACGGGACCGGATCAGGGTCCAGACCGGCACCTCTTCCACCAGGGATTTGCCGAAGTCCAGCACCAAAACGTGTTTCAACCAGCGGCCGTACTGGACCAGCATGGGACGGTCCAGCCCCGCCTTCTGCCGAACCCATTCAATGGTCGCCGTATCCCCTCGGGCCGTATCGCCGTACCGTGCCAGGGCGATCTCCATGCTGGCGTCACCGGGTGCCAGCGCCATCAGGGCGTAGGTGATGAAGGTCGCGCCCCAAAAGACGAAAACAGCGGTAAGGGTCCGCCGGAAAAGAAAAGCGCCGATCATCTGCCCGGTTCCCGGATGCTCGGGCCGGACGGATCCGCACCGAAAAGATGGCAGCAAACCGTATGCCCCTCGGCAACGGCCCTCGGTCGGGGCGCGGTATGCGTACAGATGGGAAGCCGTTCGGCGCAGCGCGGATGAAAAACACACCCCTTGGGAGGACGCCGGAGCGACGGCAGTTCGCCTTGCAAGACGATCCGTTTCCCCTGCCAGAATCCCGGCCGCAGGACACTGGAGAGCAGTGCCCGGGCATACGGATGGCGGGGCTCGGCAAAAAAGGCGGCTGCCGGTGCTTTCTCCACCAGGTTGCCCAGGTACATCACCGCCACGCGGGTACCGATCTGTCGGGCAAGGGCCAGGTCGTGGGTAATCAGGAAATAGGTCAGCCCGAAATTCTCCTTGAGCCGGCAAAGCAGGGTCACCATCTGCTGCCGGGCAACCGCGTCCAGGGCCGTCAGCGGCTCGTCCAGAACCAGCAGCCGCGGCCGTGTGGACAGGGCCCGGGCAATACACGCCCGTTGATTCTGTCCACCGGAAACCTCTCCCGGGCGACGGCTGAGCAGATCGTGGGAAAGCCCGGCCTGGCCGGCCAGGGCCCGGACCGCTTCCCGCCGTTCGGTTTTGCCCACACCTTGGCGCCAAGGGGCTCTTCAATGGAT
>NZ_BBCC01000084.1 GCF_001311845.1 Desulfosarcina cetonica JCM 12296
CCGAAGCCAAGGCCAAGGCCGACGCCGACGCCAAAGCCAAGGCCGAGAAGGAAGCCGTTGCCAAAGCCGCCGCCGAACGCGAAGCCGCCGAAGACGCCCTGCGCCAAAAGCGCGCCGCCGAGCGTGAGGCACATGCTGCCCAGCGCGCCACCGGAGAAGCGGGCCATGTTATCGCCATGACCCCCGCCGCCGTTCAGAAGAGCGAATCCGAAAAAATCATCGAGAAGCTTAACTGGGTGCATCGGCGCATTCCGCTGTACTAAATTGTCAACCCTTGCCGAAATCAATACGAGGAGGAACCTCTGATGGCAGAAATTAAAAAACCCGTCGCGAAAGCCGCCGCCCCGAAAGCTGCGGAACCTAAATTAGCCGACCCCATCGCCGCAACCATCGATCCGGCCAGCCAGGAAATGATCGTCCGGGCACAGAAAATGGGCATCGATACGGTCTTCGATCGGGCCGTAGCCATGAAGCCCTGTAATATTGGTATCCAGGGTATCTGCTGTAAAAACTGTGCCATGGGTCCCTGCCGCCTGCCCCTGCCCAAGGGTGGCATCGAGGGCGAAGACACCCGCAAGGGACTTTGCGGTGCCACGGCCAATACCATTGCCGCGCGTAACTTCATCCGCATGATCGCCGGCGGCGCATCCGCCCACTCCGATCATGGCCGCTGCGTGGCCGAGGTATTCCTCAGCGCGGCCCGTAAGGAGACCGAGGCCTACAAAATCAAAGATATCAACAAGCTGTTGCAAATCGCGCCGCATCTGGGCGTGGCCATCACGGTCGAAAAAGACGGTGAGGTCATGGACCGCGATGTCGATGAGATCGCCTTGGAAGTGGCCGAGAAGGCCATGAACGAATGGGGCAAGCCCGAAGGCGAGCTGCTTTTCGCCAAACGCGCGCCAGCAACGCTGTACGAAAAATGGAAAAAGCATGGTGTGGTACCGAGAAATATCGACCGCGAAATCGTCGAGATCATGCACCGCACCCACATGGGCGTGGATCAGGATTACAAAAACCTGATGAAGCAAGGAACCCGTGCCGCCATTGCCGATGGCTGGGGTGGATCCATGCTGGCCACCGACCTGCAGGACGTGCTCTTCGGCACCCCGTACCCCCTGCAGTCCGAGGCCAACCTGGGCATCATGAAGGAAGACCACGTCAACATCATCGTCCACGGCCATGAACCGGTCCTTTCCGAGATGATCGTGGCCGTGGCCCAGAAACCCGAGATGATCGAGTACGCCAAATCCAAGGGCGCCAAGGGCATCCAACTGGGCGGCATCTGCTGCACGGCCAACGAGATTCTGCAACGCCACGGTGTTCCGACAGCCACCACCTTCCTCTCCCAGGAACTGGCCATCATCACCGGCGCCTGCGACGCCATGGTCGTGGATATCCAATGTATTATGCAAAACCTGGCCAACGTGGCCAAGTGCTTCCACACCAAACTGATCACCACCCATCCCATCGCCAAGATGGAGCAGGACAACGTCATCCATATCGAATTTGACGAGCATTACGCCCTGGAAGACGCCGAAAAGATCGTCAAGATGGGTATCGACAACTTCGCCAACCGCGGCGCCGAAGTCATGATTCCGCATCAAAAATGTACCCAGATCGCCGGGTTCGGCGTGGAATCGATCCAGTACCACCTGGGCGGCACCTTCCGCGGCAGCTACTATACCCTGAACGACAACATCATTAACGGCCGCATCCGGGGTATCGCCGGTGTGGTGGGCTGCAACAACGCCCGTACGCGCCACAACGAAGCTCACATCCAGGTCGTCAAGGAACTGATCAAAAATGACGTCATCGTCCTGACCACCGGCTGCAACGGCATCGCCTGCGCCATGGAAGGTCTGCTGACGCCGGAAGCCGCCGCCGTGCATTGTGGCCCGGGTCTGGCCGAGGTGTGTGAGGTCGTGGGTATTCCGCCGGTCCTGCACATGGGATCCTGCGTGGACAACAGCCGCATCCTGCTGGCGGCCACCGAAGTGGTCAAGGCCGGCGGACTGGGCAAGGACATCTGCGATATCCCGGTTGCCGGTAGCGCGCCCGAGTGGATGAGCGAGAAAGCCATCTCCATCGGCCACTACTTCGTCGTCTCCGGTGTGTACACGGTCTTCGGTGTTACCCTGCCCACCTCCGGTGCACCGGTGTTCCACAATCACATTTGCAAGGACTATGAAAAGCTATACGGCGGTATGTGGGATATCGAGCCCGATCCGATCAAGCACGCCCACCTGATGATCGCCCACATCGACAAGAAACGCAAAGAGCTGGGCATCGACAAGGCTCGGGAACGCGTCCTCATGGATATGGCCGACCGCCAGGCATTGGAAGGGTAATTGATCTTCAACCAGATCCTCAACGAAGGAGGAAAACGATATGTCTAAATTAGTTGCATTTGCCGCCATTCAGGGTGGGTACAAGGTGGTTTCCGCCACGGAAGGCCTCTACCGCAAGGCGCTGGAGACCTACAACGCCGATACCAAGGTCGGGTTCCCCAACACGGCCTACTACCTGCCGGTGATCTACTCGCTGACCGGCATGAAGGTCGAAACCCTCGAAGACCTGAAAAAACCCCTGGACTTCGCCCGCGGCCTTTTGCCCCCGCATGTCAAGGGCAAGAACCACCTGCCTTACCTCGGGCCCCTGCTGGACGCCGGCATGGCCGCCGTCTTCTGCTACGAAATCATGGAGGCCCTGCGCATCCTCGACCAGCCGGATTTCTACATTCCCGAGGAAGACCCGGATATCGAAGCCGGCAAGATCTGGGTGGGCCCGGCCGATGATACCATCCTGCGTAAACGCGGCGTGGAATTCGTCGACGGATCGGCTCCCGGATTCGCCGCCATCGTGGGCGCCGCGCCCACAGCGGAAATCGCCAAGGACATTATTGAAGACTACCAGAAACGCAGCCTCTACATGTTCTGCGCGGCCCATCATAATGGCACCTCCGTGATCGAACAGCTCATCAGCTTGGGCGTGCAGATTGGCTGGAACACCCGTATCGTGCCTTTCGGCCCGGATATCAGCTCGGCCGTGTTCGCTCTTGGGTTCGCCAACCGTGCCGCCATGGCCTTCGGTGGCGTGAAACCCGGCGATCATAAAAAAATCCTGCTCTACAACAAGGATCGTATTTTTGCCTTCGTCAACGCCCTGGGTGATGTCGGCACCGAGTGGAGCGTGGCCGCTGCCGGCTGCGTCAACTGGGGTTTCCCGACCCTGGCCGATACCGACATTCCCGAGATCCTGCCCACCGGTATTTGTACCTACGAGCATGTGGTCGCCAATGTGCCGCTTGACGAAATCTGCCAGAAGTCCGTTGAAGTCCGCGGGCTCAAGACCATCGTCTCCGACATCGACATCCCCTGCGCCTTCGGTCCTGCCTACGAGGGCGAGCGTGTGCGCGGTGCCGACCTTTACGCCCAGTGCGGTGGCGGCAAGACCCAGTGTACCGAGCTGGTCAAGATGGCCGAGATGAACGAGATCGAAGACGGCAAGGTCATCGTCGTGGGTCCGGATGTGGCCGACCTGAAAAAGGGCGACACATTCCCCATGGGCATCTATATGCAAGTGGCCGGCCGCGAAATGCAGCCCGACTTCGAGCCGATCCTGGAACGTCAGTGTCACCATCTGATCAACTACATTCAGGGCATCATGCACATCGGGCAGCGTGACATCGCCTGGGTGCGCATCAGCGACGCCGCCATCGACAAGGGTTTTACCCTCAAAGATATCGGCGTGGTGCTGCATGCCAAGTTCCACCAGGATTTCGGCAAGATTCTCGACAAGGTCCAGGTCACCCTGTACACCAAGCAGGAAGATGTGGACAAGCTGACCACCCGGGCGCGTGCCGAATACAAGATGCGTGACGAGCGTGTCGAAAAGATGACCGACGAGGATGTGGACATCTACTACTCCTGCACCCTGTGCCAGTCTTTTGCCCCCAGCCATGTCTGCACGGTCAGCCCCGAGCGGACCGGCCTGTGCGGCGCCTACAACTGGATGGACTGCAAGGCCTCCTACGAGATCAACCCCACCGGCCCCAACCAGCCCATCGAGAAGGGGGAATGCATTGATCCGTTGCTGGGCCAATTCAAGGGAATCAACGAGTTTGTTCAAAAAGCCTCCCGTGGTGCCATTACCCATTACAACCTGTACTCCATGGTCATCGACCCCATGACCACCTGCGGCTGCTGCGAGTGTATCGCCGCCATGTTGCCTTCGTGCAACGGTGTCATGACCGTCAACCGGGATTACGCCGGCGAGACCCCCTGCGGCATGAAGTTCACCACCCTGGCCGGTGTCATGGGCGGTGGTGCCTCTTCGCCCGGTTTCGTGGGCCACTCCAAGTTCAACATCACCCAGAAGAAATTCATCAAGGGTGACGGCGGCTTGAAGCGCATGGTCTGGATGCCCAAAATCCTCAAGGAGGAAATCAAGGAGCGTCTGGAAAGATTCGGCAAGGAAAACGGAATCGACAACTTCTACGACATGATCGCCGATGAGACTGTCGGGACGACCGAGGAGGAGATCCTGCCCTACCTCCAAGAAAAAGGTCATCCGGCCTTGTCCATGGATCCGCTCATCGGATAACCGACACGATGATGGAGCGGGTGGGGCTCCCTCCCCCCGCTCCAATCAACCGAACCGATTCCCCGGCATTCGCGGCCGGGTGAATTGCCCATACAGATAAGGAGAAGAGTATGGCATTAACCGGTATTCAGATTTTCAAACTCCTGCCCAAGACGAACTGTAAAGAGTGCGGTGTTCCCACCTGCCTTGCCTTTGCCATGAACCTGGCTTCCGGTAAGGCCGAGTTGGATAGCTGCCCTTACGTCTCCGAGGAAGCACGTACGCAACTCTCCGAAGCATCGGCGCCGCCGATCCGCCCGATCGTGGTTGGCAATGGCGTACGCAAGGCCACCACCGGTGGTGAGACCGTGCAGTACCGTCATGAAAAGACCTTTTACAGCCCGACCCTGTTGGCCGCCCTGGTGGGCAGCGACATCGCCGCCGCCGACCTGGAAGCCAAGCTGAAGGACTGGAATGCCTTTCAGTATGAGCGCGTCGGTCTCAACCTGCGTCCGGAACTGGTCGCCGTCAAAGATGCCAATGGCAACGCCGACGCCTTTGCCGCCGTGGCCAAACAGGTTGCCGAAACCTCGGAATTCAATGTCATCCTGATAACTGAGGATACCGACGTGATGAAAGCTGGCGTGGCGGCCTGCGCATTCAAACGTCCGCTGATGTATGCGGCCACCGAAGCCAACGCGGATGCCATGGGCGCCATCGCCAAGGAAAACGATCTGCCCCTGGCGGTCAAGGCCGCTTCCATTGACGGGCTGACCGCGCTGACGGAAAAACTCACTGGAATGGGCCTGAAGGACCTCGTACTGGATCCGGGTTCGCGTGAGCCGAAACAGTCCCATCAGGACATGATCGCCATCCGCCGTGCCGCCCTGAAGAACGGCAACCGTGCCGTGGGTTTCCCCACGATCGCCTTCCCCTGCGAAATGGCATCCAACCTGGACGTGGAAACCATGATCGCGGCCATGTATATCGCCAAATACGGCGGCATCGTGGTCTTGTCCGACTTCGCCGGAGAGAGCCTCTTCCCGCTGCTGCTGGAACGTCTCAACATCTTCACCGACCCGCAGCGGCCCATGACCGTGACCGAAGGCATCTACCCGATCAACAACCCGGACGAGAATTCCAGAGTGCTGGTGACCACCAACTTCGCCCTGACCTACTTCATCGTTTCCGGTGAAATCGAGGCCAGCAAGGTACCCACCTGGCTGCTCATCAAGGATTCAGAAGGTCTGTCCGTTCTTACCGCCTGGGCCGCCGGCAAATTCGCTGGTGACGACGTGGGCATGTTCGTGAAGAAAAGCGGCATCATCGACAAAGTCAAACATCAGGAAATCGTCATTCCCGGCTATGCCGCCGCCATCGTGGGCGACGTCGAAGAGGAATTGCCCGGTTGGACCATTACCGTCGGTCCCCGGGAAGCCGCACACATTCCCGGCTTCCTCAGAGCGTAACCGCTATGTGATCTAACGGTCGGGACCGGTTCAACCGATCCTGACCGTCGTTTCCTGGCCGGCCCGCCGGCCATTGGAGTTGGCAATAGCGTCATTCGTGGCCGGAATACTGGCCGGAACATGATGCCGAGACAAAGAAAGGAAGTGAGCGTATGTTACTGATCGGCGAAAGTCTGAACGTCATTTCGAAAAAGATCGGCCGCGCCTTCAAAGAGCGCGATCCCAAACCGATCCAGGAGGAAGCCCTTTTCCAGAAAGAAAAACGGATGGACTACATCGACATCAACCTCGGACCGGCTAAAAAAGACGGCCACGAGCTGATGCCGTGGGTGGTGCAGGTAGTCCAGGAAGTCGTTCCAGACCTTCCCCTGGCCCTGGATACATCCAACATCGATGCCATCGAAGCGGCCTTGAAAGTAGTCAAGCAAGTCCCCAGCGGAACGCCGCACATCATCAACTCCATCATGTGCCGCCCGGAACGCTACGAACGCATGGTACCCATGGCCGCCGAGTACAATGCCGATTTCGTGGCGCTGATGTGGGGTCCCGAAGGCCTGCCGCGCGACGAGAACGAGCGCGCCGCCCTGTGCGTGGAACTGCTCTACTTCGCCAATGAAGCCGGCATCCCCAACGAGAAAATCTGGGTCGACGGTATTGTCACCCCTGTGAACATTCAGCAGCCCCAGGCGATCAGCCTGATGGAGTTCCAGAAGATGCTTCCGGATATGTCGCCGGGCGCTAAAAGCACCTGTGGCCTTTCCAACATCTCCAACGGACCGCCCGATCACCTGCGTCCGATCCTGAACCAGACCTACACCGTCATGCTGATGAAGTGCGGCATGTACTCCATCATCTCGGATCCGCGTGACGAGCAACTGACCCAGATTTGCAAGGGTGAGCGTCAGGACATCGTGGATCTGATCTACGGCATGATGGACGGTACCGAGCCCGATCGCGGCAGCCTCTCCAAGGAATTGCTGGATTACGCCAAGACCGTGGATGTCATCCTCGGCAAAACCCTGTACTCCGACTCCTGGCTGGAAATCTAATTCTCCAGCAACGTCAGAAAACACGAAGTCCCTTCCAGATGGAAGGGGCTTTTTGTTTTTGAGGAACGGATGGGACAATGGCAAATGCCAAAACGCAAATGTCAATTGAAGGTTGCAGGGCGATCATTATGCTAAAACGGAAGTACTCCACCAATCGGCATTTGGCGTTGGTCATTTGGCATTCATCTTCAGTGTCCCGGCAGGATCACCTTGACCGAGTGCTCACTTACCGCCCGGGTCCGGTCGGAGAAGAGTTTTGCACACGTGGGGCAGTATTTGTGGGTCTCTTTCACATGGGGATGCGGAGCGGTACGCTGTTCGATGAAATCCATGAAGCGGGTGGTGGCGAACCAGCGGCCGCAGCCCTCGCAACGTTCCAGGGGATGTTTTCCGATCACCACATCGCGGATCATCACCGAACGGACATTTTCCTGGTCCTCCACGCGGATCGCACCTGTGGGGCAAATATTGGCGCAGGTCCCGCAACCGATACAGCGATCCACTTCCGGAACGACAAACAGGACGCCATCGACCTTCTCCATCTTCAGGGCGCCGGCACCGACGATTTCCTTGCATACGCGCACGCACAGGCGGCAACGCACGCAACCGTCGGGAGGCGGTCCCAGGTCCACACCGTAGGCATCCGCCATGCGACGCAACCGCTGGGATTGGGGCGCCATGCGCAACAGGTTTTTAAATGCCCGTACCCGGGCGGCATCCACCACCGGGCCGGTGGTTTTGATCTCCAGCCCCTCGGTCACTTTCAGGATGCACGAAAGCATCGCGATCGGCCGACCGGATGTGCGGCCACTGACTTCCACCGCGCAAAGCTTGCAGGACCCGGAAGGCTTCAGGGCCGGGTGGTAGCAGAGGGTTGGGATGTTGATTCCGTTCTGCCGGGCGACCTGAAGGGCGGTCTGCCCCTCATCGGCCGGGTAAGATGTGCCATCGATAACCACATTGATCATTTTATCAGTCCTGTACCGCATTCTGAAGATCGGTGATATACTCCTGCAGGTAGTGCAGTTCGGCCGTCAACGCGCCCACATGATGCTTGACCAGGTCGGTGATGGAAAGCATGCCGATAATCTGCTGGTTCTCGACCACCGGCAGATGCCGGATGTCGGCCTGAATCATCATGGCCATGGCACTGCTCACCAGATCCTCGGGCCGGGCGACGATTAACGTGTTGGTCATGGCCTCGGCAAGGGGCATTTCACGGAAAAGACGCCCTTTCCAAGCCACATGGCAGCGCAAGACATCACGCTCGGTAAAAATTCCCACCGGCCGGTCACCATCCATGACGATCAGGGCCGAGGTTTGAACTTCGGTCATCCGGACGATGGCATCCTCGGCGGTGCGGTCAACCGGGAGGGTGTGAACCGTCCGGCGCTTCTGCGTAATCACATCCTGAACCCGCATGGCGGCGCTGCTCCTTTGCGTGTGGGTCGGCGAAATGAATCCATTTTTCAGCCATCAATGGGTCGCAGACAGTCCTGGGGCAGACGGTGGGTGCCTTTGCCGTCCAGGCTGACTTCGATCAGGGCATCCGGATCGTTGATGGCCGTATCCGGATCGGTGATGATGCCATGCAGGCCGACAAAACGATCCATGTACGCTTCCCAGCTTTCATCCTGACTGCGTTGGAAAACTTCGACTTTCTGTCCTTTTCGGAAAACCATGGCGTTCTCCCTTGACAAGGGTTCCGTAACTCACGGTCACGGGCGCTGCCGGCAACGGCTATACCGGCAAGGTATCCACATTGAAGCGGGCTGTTTTCTTGCGGGCGCACGCCTCGCAGAGCACGTGCTGCCCGGCCACATCACCCACCGATTTTACCCGCTTGCTGATGAAATCGAGATATTTCTTCGGCCCCATGGCCTTGCCGCACGCATCGCAAAACACCAGTTTCTGGCGATTCAGGATGGTCCCGCACAGGATCAGCAGGCGCTCGTCGCCCCGATCCTCGATGCGCATGGCGCCGGTCGGACAATTGGCCGCACAGGCGCCACAAGTAATACAACGCTCCTCGGTAATGCGCAGATCCGTGGGCGTGGGATGGTCGAAGTCAATATAGCCCATCTGCAGCGCGCTGATACCCATTTGATCCCGGCAGACCTCGACACAGCGGCCGCAACGCCGACAGATGTCGCAACGCAGGCAGCGGCGCGCTTCCTCGCGAACCATGTTCTCCGTATAGCCCAGCTCCACCTGCTGGAAAGTGGTCCGCCGACGATCCAAACCCAACATATCCATAACCGGCCGTTTGATCACGGTCTTGGTGCTGGCCGGCACCTCGAGACACGCCTCCCGGCGGCGCCGGACCGGTACCGGCGGCATCTGGGGCTGGGGGATCCCCGACAGGTACCGGTCAATGGCCTCGGCGGCGCGCTTGCCGCCACCGATGGCCTCGATGACCGTCGCGGGCCCGGTAACCGCGTCACCGGCGGCAAAAATACCGGGAATGGAGGTCTGCATGGTGACCATGTTGACGTCGATGGTCCCCCGGCGGGTCCAGGACATGTTCTTCAACTCACCCATCGTGATCTGATCGACTTTCTGCCCGATGGCGCTGATCACCACATCCGCATCGATCACGTGTTCACTGCCCAGCACCGGGACGGGCGACATGCGGCTGCTGCCCTCCCGCTGCACCAGTTCGGCGCGGATACAGCTCAGCCCCGTGATCCGGTTGCTTCGCCGACGATCTTGGCCGGAATCGTGAGAAAGGAAAAACGGACACCTTCTTCCTCGGCCTGCTCGACCTCTTCCTCGTCCGCCGGCATTTCGTGGCGGGTGCGCCGGTAGGCGATGGTGACTTCCGGGCATCCCAGCCGCAGGGAGGTCCGGGCGGCATCGATGGCCACGTTGCCGCCGCCGACCACAACAACCCGTTTTCCGGGCATGTGCCGCTCCCCCAAGGCCACGCGTCGCAACAGATCGATGGCTTCCATGGTCTGGGGATAGTCGGCTTCGCCGGGAATACCCAGTTTGTAAGCCTTATGGGCGCCGATGGCGAAAAAGAAGGCATCATACCCCTGGGATTTGAGCCCTTCAAGGGTAACGTCCTGGCCAAAACGCGTGTTGAAGGCAAAGGTGACGCCAAGATCTTCCAGCATGGCGACCTCGCGGTCGATCACTTCCCGGGGAAGCCGGTAACGGGGGATGCCCACCATGGTCATGCCGCCGGCCATGGGCAATGCCTCGATCACGTGAACGCCGTAGCCTTTCAATGCCAGATAATACGATGCACTCAGCCCTCCCGGTCCGGCACCGATCACGCAAACCCGTTTGCCCTTGTCCTCCTCTTTTTGGGGATTTCGGTAAGTCCCTTCGGACATGGCCCGTTCAGCGGCAAACGCCTTGAGAAATTTGATGGACACCGGCGTGTCCATGCGGCCCCGCACGCACATGAACTCGCAAGGCCGGGTGCACACCAAGCCGCAGACCCAGGGGAAGGGATTGTCCCGCCGGATCACATCGATGGCTTCGGCGTCGCGCCCCTGCCCGATCAACGTCACATAGGTCGGCACGTCGATTCCGGCCGGGCAGGCCATCTGGCAGGGTGCCGGCGTCAACCATTCACAGGCCCCCGTAGGGCAGTTGTGGGTTCTTACATGACTTTCGAACACCTCACCGTGTTCCTCAAGGGTTTGGTGCAGGCGTTGGCCCACGCGCTGGCCTTGGGGGTCTTTATCATTCGCCATCAAATCCTGAACGAGCTGGTGAACGGCCGGCAGGTGCGCGTCACCGGCACGGCCCCAAGCCACGTCGTTGAGCAGGTGACGGACCTCTTCGGCGATGCGCCGACCCCGTGGATGTTGAAACGCACCGCCGGTGACGGCCTGATCAATGAACTGGATGCTCTCCGTGACCGGACATTGGCTATTGGGCATGATGGGCCTTTCGTCACCAAAATTAATCTTAGAATGCAGTATGCTCCAGGGATGCCACGGTCTGCGCGTGGCGTTCGCGCCGGACCTGGGTCATTTCCTCGACTTTCCCGAATTTCAAACAGTGGTGGTACAGGTGGTCACGCAGGCTGGCTCCAGCCCCTGATCCACGCGGTCCATGCAGTAGTCGCACTTGACCACCTTGCCGATTTCCGGGCTCCACTGGGGCGCGCCCCAAGGGCAGGCGGAAATGCAGGTTTTACACCCCACGCAAAGGTTATGATCCACAAAGACAATCCCATCGCTGGTACGCTGCTGCATGGCACCCGTCGGGCAGGCCGCCACGCACCAAGGATTCTCGCAATGAAAACAAGGCATGAAAATATAAGCGGCCCGCGGCAGGCCGCCGACCATTTTCGGTCCCACCTGAATGATCTGACAAAGCCGGGGGCCATGGGAAGGTTCTTGTTGGCCTTGCACTGCACTTCACAGGAATGGCAACCGATGCATTTTTTTGTGTCCTGAAATAAATAGTATTTGCTCATAATCCTCACATCCTTGGTGCGGGGCGCCGTCAATGGCCAACGCCCGACAGATTTTCATCCTTAAGCCGCAACCTAGCGTTAATCGATTAAACAAATTAAGATAAATCTGAAAGAATCGAATGTTCCTTCTAGCAAGAGCCATACCATACATATACTCATTATAGATGAATGAAGTGATACTGCAATAAAGAATATATCCCTTAAATTCAAATAGATCAATTTCGATTCGCCGTATCGGGGCGGCGCATGGTACGATCGGGAAAGGAATCTCCGTAAAAATACGCATCCTTTTATTTGCGGTGAAATATTTTTATTGCATTTTTTACATTTATCAAAAATACTATATTTTCAAGACAATAAATAAATCGCAAGAAATATGTTGCACAATAGCGTTGATGCTGCCCGCGCGCTTTGTTCTAAGATGGCACGGAACAAGCGCGTATTATCTTGTTAATACGGTGTTTTTTGCCTTTTTGGGCGCCGCCGGCATCCTTTTCCACCTGGCACATAACTTGCTGATCAACAAGCCATTTTTGGATAGCAGGACAGGAGGTGATGCTGGACGCGTTTTGACGATTGATGAAAAAGGGAGGGATGCGCATCATTCCGCCATCACATTAAAGTCGCCGGACGGGTGTTCGGCCATTAAGCTCATTAACATCCGGGAGGAGAACCATGAAAAAGAAGTTTGTTTTGCCCATCGTATTGTTGCTGCTGTTTTCGGTTGTGGTTGCACCGGCATTTACTGACGTCAACGCCTATGCCGGAAGCCTGGAAGACGCCATTGCCAACACACCGCAAGGGACCGGGCCCGGCCAAATCGACCCCAACGCCAAGCCCGGCTTCTTGGGCATTCCCGGCGCCCCCGCACCCAGCATGATCGCCGGTTTTTTATGGGCCATTTGGGTGGGCTGGATCTTCTCCACCGTCGGCGCCTTCGGTGGTATCATGTCCGGCGTGGGCCATATCACGGTTTTTGGCCTGGCTGATTATGGCAAGGGATTCAAGCAAACCTCGCCCATGCTCAATAAATTGATCACCGACAGTATTCGCGTATCCAACCAGTGGATGGTGGGTCTTTCCGGTGCCGTCTCCAGCTGGAACTACTACAAGATGGGACGCCTGGTGTTGCCCTTGGGCCTGATGCTGGCCATCGGCTCGATCTCCGGTAGTTTTCTGGTCCCCGTCATCACCGCCGGCAAGGTTTCCCTGAAAGCATATCTGGGGTACTTTGGCTTAGTGGTATTCGTCATCGGCGGCTTCTTGTTTTATGAGACCACCCCCAAAGGCCAGGCCGGCAAGAAAGAGGCCAAGGCGGCGGCCAAGGCCTTCGAGGAATCCCACATGAAGGGCGGCGCCAAAGTGGACGAAGCCGACCAGGGCGTCAAGGTCGTATCCTGGGGGATGAGTAAAATCCGCTTTACCTTTTACGGCGTCGAGTTCAGCTTCAATCCCATCGTTCCCATCATCGGTGGTTTCCTTATCGCCGCTCTGGCTTCTTTCCTGGGTGTCGGCGGCGGCTTCCTCTTCGTTCCGTTTCTGACCAGCGTTGCCGGATTGCCCATGTTTCTCGTGGCCGGCACCTCGGCGCTGACGGTTCTGGTGGGTATGATTATCAGTATCTTTACCTATATGGTCGTTAAAGGCGTACCGGTTTTCTGGCCCCTGATCGGTGTCGAGCTGATCGGCATTTTCGTCGGCTCCATGATCGGTCCGCGAACCTCGAAGTACATCCCGGACATCTGGCTCAAACGCCTGTTCGTTGTGTTGGCCGTTTACGTGGGACTGCGATATACGACCAAGGGCTTCCTGGGGTACAGCATCGTTCCGCCGTTTTGATAGGCACGCCACCTTCCAAAAGAAGATAATTGAAATCCCCGGGGCCGGCAATCCCAGCCGCCCCGGGATGATTCCGGAAGACAGTGTTCGTTCATGGAAATACTTAGCGCCATATACTACGGATTCGATGCTTTCTTGATTTCATTTTTTCGTTTGAGCCGGATTCCGATCCTTGGATACTATATCGGCACGGGGGCTTTGTGCCTGATCTGCGTCATCGCCGGTCAGATGACCTATTGTTGGGCCTATCGTCGCAATCACCGGTTTTTCAGCTCGGACAGCCGGGAAATGATCCATATGCACAATTTGTCCATCAAGGCGCTTGGCGCAAAAAACAAAACGGCATATAAAAGCTGTAATAAGCAGGCCAACGATGCCTTCGGTAAATATTTTTTTGCCCAAGCGGCAATTGGAATTGCATCGCTATGGCCGGTTCCCTTCGCCTTGGGGTGGATGCAAAGTCGTTTTGCCGAGGTTGATTTCGCACTTCCCATCCCCCTTCCCGGCTTCGGTTCATCAGTAGGGTTCATGTTTACCTTCTTCCCGATCTATGTCTTGGTTTACATCTTGTTCGGGAAAATCAAAAACAAAATCCCCTACTTTTCATCTTTCGAGCGATGGCGCCAGGTGAGCCATTCAGAAGCCGAGGAAATGATGAGCTTTTCCGATCTGGCCAACCCCAAGGCACAGGATTCAACCACCCCATAATCTGTACGCTCGTCATTTTCGACAGACATGCTCTGGTTTTGGCCGGGCGTCAAACGACCTTTTTTAAGCGCTCATGCAACCGACCTCGCATTCCTCGCACTGGCTGGCAACGATCGCGATCGTTATCATCTGTGTCTTCTGGCCGCTGGATAGCTTGGCCACCCAAGGTCATGCCGGCATTGAAGGCGTATGGGTCCACCAGTTCGCCCATTTGTTTTTTCTTTTTTCCATGGGCCTTTTGATTTTTTGGTTGCGCCAGGCCGGGTTGGTCAAGGAACCGGGATGGCGCTACATTCAGTATGCCGCCGTGTTCTTTATTCTCTGGAACGCCGATGCTTTTCTGGTGCACTACCTGGACGAACAGCGCTTTGCGGTTACGGTGACCTACACCGCTCCCTGGCAGATGCGAATCGACACCACCAACGGCCGCCATTGGCTGGCCACCGTGTATTACCTGGCCAAGCTGGATCATCTGCTGTGCGTCCCCGCCATGGCGTGCCTGATGCTGGGCTTGCGCCACATGCTTGGGGGAGACCGCCCTGCCCAGCCGGATGGGAGATCGGGTTGATGAGCATTACCGCGTTTCCCATTTGGTTCATTGATGTTGTCGGATCGGTCCTGATGATCTTTTTTTCTTTTATCAGCGTGGCCTATTGCCTGCGGTTGAAAAAAAGAGATCCCACCAACATCATTATCAACTATCTGTTATGGGTATGCGTGGCGCTGGCCGTGTTCGCCATTTCCCGTTCGGCCGGACATTTGCTCAAGCAGATTCTTTTCATGACCGAACACCGCGAATGGTGGATGACCATCAAGCCGTTTTCCGGCGCGGTCAACACATTCACCTTTATCGTTGTCGCATCGGTAACCCTTTTTTTCGAGCGCACGTGGGCCATCTACGGCACCATTCTCAAGGATCGCCAGGCACTGCAAACCGCCCACGAGAAGTTGATTTACCTCAACCAGAATCTAGAGCAGCTGGTGGAACAACGTACCGAAGCCCTGGCCATCTCGGAGCAGAAATACCGACGCATTTTCGAGGTCTCCAAGGACATGATCCTGGTGACGCGCACCGACGGCCGCATCGTCAATATCAATCCGGCCGGCAAACAGTTGGTTGGCTTGCACGCCATCAATGACGCCGTCACCGAGAGGCGATGCTTCCAGGACTATCTTTCACATTCCGAGGACTGGGCCGCCATCACGCAACATATCGAGAATCGCGGTTTTATCTCCAGTGAGGAGTTCGACATTCGTCTGGGGGACGGCGCCAAACGCCGTGTGCTCCTGTCCGGCAGTCTGGCCAAGAGCCCCAGCGAGGACGGTGAAACCATTCATTTCCTGATCAAGGACATCGAGCAGCGCCGCCAGATGCAGAAGCAGATGGCCCATGCGGACAAACTGGCGTCCATCGGCGAACTCTCATCGGGCATCGCCCACGAGATCAACAATCCGCTGGGCATTATCCTCGGCTATACCCAACTGCTGCTGCGCAACGAGGATCCGCAATCGGACCGCTTCAACGATCTTAAGACCATCGAGAAGCATGTCCGCTCCTGCAAGGCCATCGTCGAGGATTTGTTGAATTTCGCACGGACCTCGAGCCCGCACAAGGAGCGCCTCGATGTCCATGCGGTGATCAGCGATGTGATCCATTTCGTCCGCCATCACAGCGACTTGAAGGCGATCCAGATCGAAACCGCTTTCACACCGGCGCCCCCCCGGGTTCTCATGGACGAAAAAAAAATCAAGCAGGTTCTCATCAACTTGTTAATGAATGCCATCCACGCCGTCGAGGGCAGTGGCACCATCAAGATCACCACCGCCTTCAACCCGGCCGACAGTCGAATCAGCATCGAGGTGGCCGACACCGGACACGGCATCGCCAAAGAGAACCTGAACCGAATTTTCGATCCGTTTTTTACCACCAAGCCCACCGGTGAGGGCACCGGGTTGGGCCTTTCGGTCAGTTATGGGATTATTAAAGGGCACGGTGGCAGCATTACCGTAAAAAGCGATCCTGGCCAGGGCGCGGCGTTCACCATCCGTCTGCCCGTTCCACCACCCCTTTGAAAGAGGTGATCCATGGTCCCCCAACTTCTCATCGTCGATGATGAACCGGACATGCTCGCGCTGCTGAGACGCAGTCTTAAGCCCGACCTGGGATGCCAGGTGGATACGGCCGCTTCCGGAGAGGCGGCCCTGGAAATGCTCCGCGCCAACACCTATGATCTGGTTCTTGCCGACATAAAAATGCCCGGGATCAGTGGTCTCGACCTGCTGGAACGGATCAAGGCCGATTACGGCAAGGATATCACCGTCGTCATGATGACTGCCTACGGTCACATCGAAATGGCCGTGGAAGCCATGAAACGCGGTGCCTACGATTTCATCACCAAACCCTTTGATCATGATGCCCTGGTGATGCGCCTGGACAAGGCCTTCGAACGCAGCCGCCTGCTCAAGGAGAACAAACGGCTGCAGCATGAATGTCTCTCCTCGAACATGTTCCAGGAACTCGTGGGCAAAAGTCCCCAGATGCAGCGGGTGTATGAAACCATCCAGATGATCGCCAAAACCGATCTCACCGTTCTGATTACCGGCGAATCGGGCACGGGGAAAGACCTCACCGCCCGGGCGGTGCATGCCTTGAGCAACCGCAGCAAGCGCCCGTTCATTGCCGTCAACTGCCCCACCGTGCCCGAGCATATTCTGGAGAGTGAGCTGTTCGGCTATAAAAAGGGCGCGTTCACCCATGCCACGCGGGATAAAAAAGGCCTTTTCCAGGAAGCCGACAGCGGCACGATTTTTCTCGACGAAATCGGCGATATCACGCCCACGATCCAGACCAAACTCTTGCGCGTATTGCAAGAAAAAGAGATCAAACCGCTGGGTGACACCCGCCCCATCCAGGTGGATGTACGCATCATCGCCTCCACGAACCAACCGCTGGCCGAGAAGATCAAGTCGGGGGAGTTCCGGGAAGACTTTTTTTATCGTCTGAACGTACTGCCCATCAAGCTGCCCCCCTTACGCGAACGCGCCGAGGACATCCCCCTGATTGCCAATCACCTGTTGAAAAAACATTGCGCCAAGCTCGACAAGCCGATCAAACGGATATCGCCGGAACTGATGGATGCGTTTGTGAACCGGCGCTGGGAAGGCAACGTGCGGGAAATGGAAAACATGATCATGCAGGGTATTCTCTTTTCCCCTGCCGATGAGATAACGCCCAAGGACGTGGGCATCGGTCGGCCGACGACCGCCAGCACGGCCGCCGAAATCACCTCCCTCTTGGACATGCCTTACAAGGAGGCCAAGGAAAGCAACCTGCAGGCCTTCAACGCCGCCTATATCGGGCACATGCTGACCCAAAACAAGGGCAATGTCACCCAGGCGGCCAAGGCCAGCGGTCTGGAGCGTCAGGCCCTGCAGCAAATCATGCGACGATACGGCATCTCGGCGGATCCGTACCGGCAATCATAGAAAAAAGAAAGGGGTGGGCCAACGCCCGCCCCTCCCATCGGAATCGCTTCTATAGTTTACTCTACGGCAATCTTTTTCGCCTGGCGCGTTTCAGGCTTGGGGATGTTCACCTTGAGAATCCCGTCCTTGTACTCGGCCTTGATCTTCTCCGAATCGGTTTCGTCAGGCAGGGTGAAGGAGCGCTGGAAGGTCCCGTAGCTACATTCGCGCCGGTAGTAATTTTTCTCCTTGACCTCTTTTTCGTTGGCGCGATCGCCCTTGACCGTCAGCACCCGGCCGTTGACGTCAATGGTGATCTTGTCCTTTTCCACACCTGGCAGTTCGGCTTTCACGACATACTGGTCATCTTCCTCGAAGATATCCACCTTCGGGTTCCAGAGCTGCTCCCGAGCCTCATCTTCTCCGCGGAAAAGATCGCCAAAAAAATCATCGAAAAGGGTGTCCATTCGCCGGCGAAATGGGTTCAAACGTCCGGTTGGGTTAAATTTGACAAGTTCCATAATCATTCCTCCCTTGATTGGGGTATTGCCCCGTTTCTTTTTAAACCAAAGATAATTTTGGGGTGGAACATGTCAATACTATTTTCACCATTACTTTTATTATTTTTTATAAATTAGTAATAAAACTCGCCGACAAACCCGTTCCCGCAACGCAGGACCTCATTCTACCGGAAAACCCCTCTCGCGCCAGCGGGTCCACCCGTTTTTCAGGTAATAGACATTATCGTAGCCGTTGAAATAGAGCAGTTCAGCCAATTCCGGCGCAAGATGACAATTCTCTCCGTCGCAATAGGTGATGATCACCGTCGCCGGATCCGTTGAGGCGAGAAAGGCCGGCAGCCATTGTTCCTGATCGGCAACGATCAGATTCCGTGCGCCGTGGACGTGACCGGCGGCAAAATCAATCGCCGGCCGGGCATCGACAAAAAGGGTATTCGGTGCGTCGAACAAGCTACGCGCCGCATCGATTGAAATATCCCTGAAACCGGGTGCTTCCCCTGGCTGGGTCTGACTGGGGGTGGTAGGGTCCATCGGCCCGGCGATTTTGTCGGGTCGGAGCATATAGACAGCTGTGGCAACAACAATGGCGGTCAGAACGATGATGACCGCCTCTTTCATAATAGTGAGCAGCATGGGCAACCATTCCTGAAGATCGGCATGAAAGCTTTCCGAAGGTCAGTATTGCATTTGACAACCGAATTGTCCACAATAGGCACGAATCTCATCAAACCCAACAGCTTCACCCCCACTGTCCGTCACCTGCCGGCAGGGCGGGGAAGCGGGAGGTCACTTATGTGCGATGTCAACGTATTCATGCTAAAAAATGGTGTCGAAGAAAAAATCTTGGAGAATGTCGATCTGATCGAGGAAGTCGCCGATGGTATGCATCTGGTCAACATCTTCGGTGAAGAGCGAACCCTGAAGGCGAGGATGGTTCAATACAACAACAGTGAAAAACGCATGGTCTTTCAACCCATATAAGCGGATTGGGGAAAATCGTCGTTTACGATTTCATCAGTCATAGGTTTCAACAAAAATGCGTGAATCGCCGAAACGATCGTCGATCAACGCCATGGCATCGCGGATCATCCCCGGCCGACCACACAGGTAGAAATCGTATTTCCCCGGCATCAGCTCGGTTTCAAGGTAGCGGGTCACCCGGCCGGGGAATGCGCTGTCAAGCCCCGCCATCGGGATTTCCGCCGATCGGCTGAGGCAGGGGATGTAGCTGCGCAGGTGCGATTGCAATAACCGCCGGTAAATCAACCCGGCCACATGGCGCGCACCATGGAGCAGCAGCGCATCGGCAATGCCGGCACGGCAGAAAGCAACAAAAGGCGCAACACCGGTTCCCGTGGCCACAAACACGGCCGGATTGGCCTTGCCCTGGTAGATGAAATGGCCATGGGGGCCGGACACATGAAAGACGGTTCCCGGGACGGCATTGGCGATGAGGGTGGAAAAACGGCCCTTGTCCACCAGGGCGATGCAGAAATCAAGTGTATCGGCCAGGGTGGTTGAGACAATGGTGTAGTCCCGCTGGTAGCCATGCATGTGAAAGCGAACGAACTGACCCGGGGTAAAAGTGAATCCCGCCGGCCGACGCAACGACACCTCCAGAATGCCCTCTGCCAATTCCCGACGCCCGACCATTTCGGCGGTGAAGCAGTCGGTCCGGTTCACGGCTTCCACACGATATCGTCCTGTCCGTTCATCTGGTTGCAGGTCCGCGCGACCACAAAGAGGTAGTCGGAAAGCCGGTTCAGGAAAACCAGAACCGCCTGCAGGGTCTCGGTCAGCCCTCCTGCCTCCCCGCCTTCGCCGTCCACCAGCGCGATGACCCGCCGCTCGGTTCGCCGGCACACGGTCCGGGCCATATGGGCCAAGGCCGCGGACAGATGCCCCCCGGGTAAGATGAACTGCTTCAATTCAGGAAGATCGCCGTTCATGCGGTCGATGGCGGCTTCCAGCATTTTGGCGGGAGCCTCTCCGAACGGCTTCAGCAAACGGGCCGATGCCGCGCCCGGCGTGGTGGCCAGCCAGGCGCCCACATCCAGCAGAAGACCCTGCACCGCCTGCAACTCGTCCCTGAGCGCCGCCTGGCCATCCGAGAGGGTCGCCGCCACCGCGCCGATAATCGAATTCAGTTCGTCCAGGTCACCATAGGCGTCAATCCGCGGACTGCTTTTCGAGACCCGCTCGCCGCTGAAGAGGCTGGTTTTCCCCCGATCTCCCGTCCCGGTATAGATCTTCATGACCATCGTCCCTTTCCTCGGGGGTCACTTGGTTCCGAAAATTTTGTCTCCCGCATCGCCCAGCCCCGGTAAAATATAGCCGATGTCGTTGAGCTTCTCATCGATGGCGGCGACATAGACATCCACATCCGGATGCGTCTCTTCCAGCCGTTTGAGGCCCTCTGGCGCGGCCACCAGAAAGAGTCCCCGGATCTGGGTGCACCCCGCCTCTTTTAAAAGGTCGATGGTGGCCATCAAGGTTCCCCCGGTAGCCAGCATGGGATCGAGGATCAGGGCGATTCGATCCTGAACATTACTGGTCATTTTCACATAGTAGCGGACCGGCTCAAGCGTGGCTTCATTGCGATACAGCCCCACGACGCTGACCCTGGCCGACGGAATCAGGTCTAGGACCCCGTCCATCATTCCCAGGCCGGCGCGTAAAATGGGAACCACGGTGATCTTCTTTCCCTTGATGTTTTCGACCACCACGTCACCGGCCCACCCCTGAATGGTGATGGACTCGGTCTCCAGGTCCTTGGTGGCCTCGTAGGTCAGCAGTGCAGCGACCTCGCTGGCCAACTCCCTGAATTGTTTCGTGGATATGTCATGGACACGCATAAGGCCGATTTTATGTCGGATCAGCGGGTGGTTGACGAGATGAACGGGCACACGGCCTCCTTTGCATCCCCGGCACCAGGCGCGGGATTCATTGGCGGTTGTCGGACAGCGCATTCAAGCGGAAAAACCGCGGATCCAGATCAGAATTGTCCCAGGGGCCGGTTGAACGTAAACAGGGCGGGATCCGCCATCAACCGGTCGAAAGCGGGTTTTACATTGCGTCCCGAAGCGGAAAACGGCAGGGACACGACGAACATCACGCTACCGATGACCATGGCGCAAAACCCCAACGGCCGCACCACCAGCGCATCACCGACCATTTTTCCGGCAAGGATCTCCGTATCGTCCTCGAATCCCTGGGCCAGGCAGGTGGCACACGGGACCGCTACCAGGCAAAAGATGGTCACCAGCACGACCAGCCGCTTAAATGAAAAGATTCCCTTCATATCATTTCCCTCCGTTGTTGGTGTATGTGAAAGGCTGTTTGAAAAGCCTGTCCAAGCCTCGCTACCAGTATCGGCAACAAGCCCTCTTAACTAAAATAAGTAGCAGGTATTGGGATCGCTTTCAATGCATGATATGGGTGAATGCCGCGTGGGCATCAGTACGCCTAAAACAGGTCGCCCACGCGCCCGGAAGCCAGGCCAACCGTCCGCAACACCACGAATTTTCAAACTAGAAAAAGCCGTGTGTCCTGTCAAGCAAAATCAGAACGAGCCATCCGCAAGCCTTATTTCCGTCGCCGTCGTCCTTCCGGTGCACGATTGCTACACGTACACGGTTCCGGAAAACCTCTTGCAGCTGGCCTGCCCAGGCAAACGGGTACGGGTTCCCTTCGGCCGACGCAAGGTCACCGGCTATGTGATCGGTCCGGCAACAAAGCCCCATGCCACGGCGCTCAAGCCCATCCTGGATGTCCTGGATGACGAGCCCCTGTTCCCGGCGGCGATGGTTCCGTTTTTAAAGTGGGTTGCCAATTACTACATCCACCCTTTGGGCCAGGTGATCAACACGGCTTTGCCGGCCGGCCTGAACATCGTCGATGTTGCCGTCATGGCGCTTGCCACAGCGGGCCGGGAGGCATTGGCGACCCAGGTTCCCACGGCCCTGGAACGGGCCGTTCTGGCAGCTCTGACAGAGCAACCGGCCGATCTCCGTCAATTACGCAAAAAGGTCGGCCCGCCGGTCACCTGGGCGCTGATCCATCAGCTGCGACAACGGGAATGGATTACCGTGGCAAGCCAGACGCGCGGGGGAAAAGTGCGGCCCAAAACCGTTCGCATGGTCAGCCCAACCCCCGGAGCCGTTGATCCGGATCGCCTCTCGCCCCAACGCCAGGCGATTCTGGACCTGTTGCGGCAGCGGGGAGACCTGAGCGTGCCGACCCTCAAGGAACAGTATCCCACCGCGCCGTCGCTGGTTCGCGCCATGCACAAAGCCGGACTGGTAAAGATCTACGAGCAGACGATCTACCGGGACCCCTTTGGCGCCCCCATCGAGCCGGATACCCCACCCCCGCTGACCGAAGAACAAAGCGATGCGCTCGGCCGGCTGCGGCCCCTGCTGGACCGGGGCTTCCAGACGGTGCTGTTGGCCGGCGTGACCGGCAGCGGCAAAACCGAGATTTACCTGCAGATGACCCAGGCCGCCGTGGAAAAGGGGCTGCACGCGCTGGTGCTGGTCCCGGAGATCGCCCTCATCGCCCAAACCGAGCGCCGGTTCCGGGCCCGCTTCGGCAAGGCGGTGGCCGTTCTGCACAGCGGCCTCAGCCAGGGCGAGCGATACGACCAGTGGCTGCGCATCAAACGGGGCGAGGCCACCATCGCCATCGGTGCCCGCTCATGTATCTTTGCCCCCTTCGACACCGTTGGGCTGATCATTGTGGATGAAGAACACGATGCCTCCTATAAGCAGGATGGTGGACTGAACTACAATGCCCGGGATATGGCCGTCGTCCGCGCCCAACACCAGCATGCCCTGGTTATTCTCGGGTCGGCCACGCCGTCGGTGCAGTCCTGGCACAACGTGGGCACCGGCAAATACATGACGGTCGGCTTGACCCAGCGGGTCAACCGTCAACCGCTGCCCGCCATCCAGACCGTGGATCTTTCCAGGCTCCGTGACGAACGCGGCATCCGCCGCTACCTCACACCGGTGTTGCAGGAGGCATTGAAACAAACCCTCGATCGTGGCCAGCAGGCCTTGATTTTCCTCAACCGACGGGGATTTTCATCTTTTCCTATCTGCGCCCACTGCGGCCAGCCCATACGCTGCAAAAACTGCGACATCTCCCTGACCCTGCACAAACAGGCCAATGCCTACCTCTGCCACTATTGCGGTTTTTCAAAAGCGGCCGTATCCACCTGCCCGGCATGCGGCTCCAATAAGATTAAACTTTTGGGAACGGGAACCGAAAAGATCCACGAAGCCTTGCGTCACCTGTTCCCCCAGGCACGCATCGCCCGCATGGACCGGGACACCATGACCCGCCGTGGCGCCATGGTGGGTCTGCTCAAGGATCTGAAAGACCACCGGATCGACATCCTCGTGGGAACGCAGATGGTAACCAAGGGACACGATTTTCCAGGAATTACGCTGGTGGGCGTGGTCTGCGCCGACCTGACCCTCAATTTCCCCGATTTCCGCGCCGGGGAACGGACGTTTCAACTGCTTGCCCAGGTCGCCGGACGGGCCGGCCGCGGCAACGCACCCGGCAAGGTGATCCTGCAGACCTACAACCCCGAACACTTCAGCATCGTGGCCGCCAAGCATCAAGATTTCGCGACTTTTTTCAATCAGGAAATCGGTTTCCGCCAGGCCCTGGGCTATCCGCCCTTTACCCGCATGATCGCCATCCGCATTTCCGGCCGGAATGCCGACCAGACGGCTGACCACGCCAGGGCACTGGGATCCGCCGGACAGGAACTGCTCGCAGCGGATGGCGATCATCAACATCAGATCCAGATCATGGGTCCCATCGAAGCCCCTTTGGCCAGAATCGCCAACCACCACCGTTGGCAGTTGCTCGTCAAAAGTGCCCATGCCACCCGGCTGCATCAATTCGTCCATGAGCTGGTGTTGGGTCAGAAGGCCCCGACCATTCGAAGCGGCGTCAGGGTGGTCATTGATGTGGATCCCCTTTTCCTGATGTGATCCCTATGGATGCGATGGAACATGACACCGCGAAAGCGCCATTCAAAGCGTCATTTTTTCACGCCCAGCTTGACAGGGATGGTGGCGGGGCTTAAAAATGAAAATCTCAGATAAGAGGTCAATAGGTCAATCGGGCGCCGAACCGGCGCCTTCATTTTTAAAGGAGAAAACCATGAATTGGCGTTTGATCGCGATGGCCACGATATGGGTGGTCTTGAGCAGTATTCCCCTTGGCATGGCAGCCCCGCCGCCTGCGGCGGGCAACACAGTGGCAGCGCCTGTCGAGGCAGCACCGGCGGCCAAAATCCCCCAAACCGAGGCTCAGTTTGAACCGGTCGTGGAAGGTACGGAAGTCACCGAGGACTTCGTGGTGAAAAACGAGGGTGACGGCATTCTGGAAATTCACCAGGTAAAGACCGGTTGAGGCTGTACGGTCGCCTCCTACCCGAGGCAAATCCCCGCCGGCGGCGAGGGAACCATCAGCATCAAAGTCAACACGCGTGGATACGGCGGTCGGGACCTGCGAAAATACGTCGAGGTCCATACCAACGATCCGCAAAAAAACCGCATCCGGTTGACCATCACCGGTTCGGTACGTAACTTCGTCAAGGTTCAGCCAAGCTTTGCCCGGTTGGTCGGGCCCGTGGGCAGTGAAATCAAAAAGGCCATCACGATTACCCGCGAGAAGGCCTTTCCGTTTCGCATCGTCGATGTGAAAGCCCGTAACGGCAAGGATATCGCCTTTGACCTCAAGGAACTGCAGGCCCCTGAGGGAGACGGCTACCGCCTGACCGTTGAGAACAAAAAAACGGCGGCCGGCCGCTATGCCGACACGCTGATCCTGACCACGGACAGCACGATCAAGCCAACGATCAATGTCCCGATCTACGGTCAGATCACCGCCGCGAAGCCTGCCCAGGCACCGGCGCTGCCCAGGGCCAATACCAAAGGCAGCTGAAAAAGCACCGCCAAAACCACCCAACCCAGTGACAAAGCACCGGCAAGCGTCTGCCGTCGGTGCTCTTGTTCACTTTTAGGAGTCTGGTTCGTGATGCAGCACCCGAAAGTCGTCGCCTTTGACTGCGACGGTGTCATGTTTGATTCCCGGAAGGCCAACGCGGCGTATTACAATCACCTGTTGGCCCACGTGGGGCTGCCGGAAATGACCCCCGACCAAATGGCGTACAGCCATATGCAGACGGTGGATGCGGCCCTGGCCTACATCATACCCGACGAAGCCACACGCAACGCCGCCCATGGTTACCGCAAACAGATGGGCTATCTTCCCTTTCTGCGCCTCATGGAGATCGAGCCGGGCTGGTGCCCCTATTGGAAAAACTCAGGCCCGGCTACAAAACCGCCGTGGCCACCAATCGCACGGACACCATGGCACGCGTGCTGAAAGACAACGCCATCGAACACCTCTTCGATCTTGTGGTCTGCGCCCTGGATGTCCAATTCCCCAAACCCCACCCTGAGGCCCTCAACAAAGTGGTCCATCACTTTGGCGTCCTGCCCGGGCAAGTGCTTTACGTGGGTGACTCGGAGGTGGATGAAGACGCTGCCAGCCGCCGGCGTCCCCTTTGTGGCCTACCGCAATCCGTCGCTGGTGGCGGACCATCATATCCGGCACTTGGTGGAAATCGAAACCCTTCTGGGCCTGGACTGATCGGTTTCCGGCATGCCATCCGCGTCCGCAACCGCTCAGTTCAAGCGGCAAGCCGAAGCCGCCCTGGTCGATCCCAATTTTGATTTCATCGCCAAGTACCACGCGGTCAGTGACTTGCGACGCATGGCCCGCGTGGAACCCGAGTGGCTTGATCGGGGAACCCTGGATGCCATCGAGGCGCTCCTGACGGCGGGGACGTTCAACCGTGTTCGCCAAAGCTATTTCCTCTTTCGCGAAGCCGCCTCGGTCATGCGTGACGTGGCCTGCGCGCCGGCGACAAACGGGCTTGGCGATCAGGCCGTGGCTGCCCTTAAGCGGCTTTTGCGTCAAACCCAGGGAACCGCCCATCGTGGCGTGGCCGAGGCATTGGGCAGCC
>NZ_BBCC01000085.1 GCF_001311845.1 Desulfosarcina cetonica JCM 12296
CCCCCATGGCCAAGGCTTCGCGTAGCGCGGCAGAAGCGGTAGGGGGACCCATGGAGAGGGCCGTGATGGGTCCCCCATATGCTGCCTTCAATTGCAGGGCGATTTCCAAAGGCCGGCCGGTCAAAGGGGTTGAGGGCGCATTTGTCGGCCGTGCGCACGATTTTCCCCCTGGGCGCTGCGGTGACCACCGATTTGATACAGACCAGAATGTGCAACGATGGGCTCCTTAACCTGTTTGCTTGATGTGAAACCTGATTATAAAAAAGGCCGTTTCTCGCGAATGGGGTCCCCATGCTGCCTACGGCGAATCCAGCACGCCCTTGGCGATCACCATGCGGTGAATTTCCGAGGTGCCTTCATAAATCCGCGTCACCCGGGCGTCACGGAAGTAGCGTTCCACGGCGTAGGATTTACTGTAGCCGTAACCGCCGTGGATCTGCACCGCCAAATCCGTCACCCGGCTGGCCGTTTCGGCGGCAAACAATTTGGCCATGGCCGATTCCTTGGAAAAAGGCAACTGTTTATCCTTCAAGGCCGCGGCACGGTAGACCAGCAGGCGGGCCGCATCCACCTGCGTGGCCATATCGGCGATCATGCTTTGGATGGATTGGTGCTGAGCAATGGGAACCCCGAATTGGTGGCGTTGGCGGGCATAGCGGACCGCTTCCTCAAAGGCGGCCTGGGCGATGCCGACCGCCTGGGCGGCGATGCCCATGCGACCCGTGTCCAGGGCCGCCAAGCCGATTTTGAGGCCCATGCCCGGTTTGGCCAACAAATTCCGGCGAGGCACGCGACAATCGTAGAGCCGGATGGAAGAGACCGGGTTGGCGCGCATGCCGCACAGGTCCTCAAGGTCACCGGTCACGAAACCGGGGGTGCCGCGTTCGGCCACCACCACGCTGATGCCCCGTCGTCCGGCCGATGGATCGGTGCGGCAGAAAATCAGACAGGTGTCGGCGACGCCGCCATTGGTCACGAACACCTTGTTGGCATTGACGATGAAGTCATCGCCGTCGGCAATGGCCGTGGCCTCGATCCCACTGGCATCGGAGCCGGCATTGGGCTCGGTCAGACAGAAGGCGCCGATCTTCTCGCCCCGGGCCAACGGCGGCACCCAACGCTCGATCTGTTCGGGACTGCCAAAGGCCAGGATCGGGTAGACGCCCACGGAGTTGTGCACGGTGACACACAGACCGAGGCTTCCGCTGGCGCGGGCGATCTCTTCGATGATGATGGCATAGCTAATCGTATCAAGTCCGGCACCGCCGAGGGATGGCGGTACTTGGATGCCGAAATAGCCCAATCGTCCCATTTTCTCGACGACTTCCCAGGGAAAGCGCGCTTCCTGGTCAATCTGGGCGGCAATCGGGCGCAGTTCCCGGTCACAGAACCGGCGGACCGATTGGCGCACCGCACGGTGTTTTTCTTCCAGCAGCATATCCATAGGCAGGTCAATCCCGATTGATTGGATTGGGGTTGAATGACCTGTTGCAGCTATCAGAAATTGGCTATTGCGTCAATGCTTGCAATGCCGGACAAACCGGCAAAATAGAATTGAAGCCGTCGGCAATTAATGATACCAAACGGTTGCGGTTAACTGGCTTACCTTGATGGACCCTTTAATCTTTGCTGATGGATGATGACCGGAAAATATCCTGATGCGCCCCGTGCGGCGGTGGGCGCCGTGGTCTTTAAAAATGGCGCGGTGCTGCTGGTGAAGCGCGGCAAATCGCCGAGTCTGGGCCTGTGGGCCATTCCCGGCGGCAGCGTCCGTCTGGGCGAAACTCTCCAGGCGGCGGCGGAACGGGAAATCCAGGAGGAGACGGGCGTGGTGATCCGTTGCGGCCAACCCGTGCTGACTTTTGATGTGATTCAACGCGATGACGATGATCACGTGGTCTACCACTACGTGATTGTGGATCTGGCCGCCGAGTACGTCAGCGGTGAACCCCAGGCGGCTGACGATGCCGACGACGCAAGGTGGGTCCGTGAAACCGAACTGGCCGAGTTGCCGGTCAACCCGGCCACCCGTCAACTTCTGATGGAAAGCTTTCATTTTGGAAAATAAGGGCGCCCGTGGTAGTGAATCGGAAAAGACAATGACAATCCTTTCAAATGAAATGGAAACCCGTGTCCGGGAATGGGCCGGTCCCATCGATCGATCCTTGACCCTCAAATACGCGCTTCCGGGCCACGTGCAGGACGCGACGTTCAAGGCGTTTGGCGAAAGCCTGGCCGAGCTGAGCGGTTGTATCCGGCTGAAAAAAGAGAGTGACGTCCCCGTTGCCTGTCCCAGCTTGTTCATCGGGCCGCATATCGTCTATCAGGCCCTGCCGTTGGATCAGGAGCTGGCGCCGTTTCTGGCTGTTTTGGCCGACATGTCGCGTTTGCCGATCGAATCGGCACGGATGTGCGGGAGCAGCTGGCCCAGTTGCGCGTGCCAGCGCTGCTCAAGGTCTACGTTACCCCCCATTGCCCATTTTGTCCGGCAACCGTGATGACGCTTCTGGGTCTGGCCGGTCTCAGCGAGAATGTCTGGCTGACGGTTATCGATGGCTTGTTGTTTCCCGAAGTTGCCGAAGAGGACCGCATCAGTGCCGCCCCCACGGTGATCCTGGACAATCAGTTTCGCTGGACCGGTTCCGTGGATGCGGCCGAACTGGTTCGCCTGATGCTGAACCGGGACCCCGCCGAGCTGAGTGCCGATGCGCTGCGAGGCATGGTCGAAGATGGGGATGCCGAAGGGGTTGCGCGCCTCATGGCCGATCGAAAGCAAATCTTCCCGGCCTTTGTCGAGTTGCTGATCCATCCGCGCTGGTCGGTGCGCCTGGGCGCCATGGTGGCCTTCGAAACCCTGGTCGAGATGGCCCCGGAAACGGCCCGGCAGGTTGTCGGCCCGCTGCTGGCCGCCTTTCCCGCCGTCGATGAAACGGTCAAGGGTGACCTGCTGCATGTCCTGGGTGAATCCGGAAACCGGGAGGCGTTGCCGTTTCTCTCCAAGGTCGTCGCATCGGAATCCGATGCGGAAATCAATGATGCCGCCACGGAGGCCATTGCCAAGTTGAATTGAGTCCGGGGCGAGACGCCGTCAATCCTGGGGCGGTTCGATATGGCTTTGCGCCTCACGCCAGTTGCGGTATCGGTACAGGTCTTTTTCCAGGAAGTAGAGACTGGCCAGAAAAATGGCGGCATCGTCGATTTGACCCAAACCGGGGATGAAATCGCTGATCAAATCGATGGGAACCAATAGATAGGCCATCGCCAGGGTGAAAACGATGCCTGACAGCGGCGAAATATCACGGTAGTGTCCCTTGACATAGTCCTTGATTAAAAGCAGCAGCAGACGAAGGTCTTCGATCAGACGTCGAATCAGATGGGGGCTTGCAGGCGGGGTGGCGGCCATGGGAAATCCTTTGTTGAGAAATTTTATCGAAAATGGCGATAATCCGGAAAAAGCCATGTAACGTTTACGTATCGTTGGGCTCTATAGGGACGGAAGATGAAAATATGCTCAGCTTCCAATCTCTCCTCCTCTCACTCCTTGAGCCCCCAACGATCCCCAATGTGTTCGGGGGCTCACCCTTTTTTCATTTTGACATTTGATGGCCCGATCCTTTAAAAGGGACTTTCAATCCACCATCCCTGCAGGAGAACGGAGCGATGAACACCCAAACGCTGATCCTGACCGTCATTATCTTCTGGTTGATTATGGGCCTGGCCTTTCTTTCCGTCTACTCCGAAGTCAAGCGTACGGGCGGCACCCTGGCGGACGCCATGCACAAAAAAGAGACCTTCTTTTTCCTCCTCAGCCTGGTCGCCGGACTGGTGGTGGTGGCCTTCCACGTGGCCAACCGCTCCTGATCCGCCGCTCCGGTTCTCCATCCCGATCCGCCGGCAATCTTTGGCCACCGCTCATTTTTTCCCCGCCGACAATGTTCTGCGTTGACCCTCGATCCAGTCGATGCGACTCCAGAGTCCTTGGAGAATGCGTACTTCACGATCGCTCAATCCCGTGCGGCCGAACAGACGCCGAAAAGCCCGCAAAATGTGATCCGGATTTTGCGGATCCAGATAATCCGCCTCCAGCAGCGTTCGCCGCATGTGCTGGAACATGTTTTCGATGTCCCTGGCTTGTGCCGCCACAGCGTTCTCAGAGGGAACGCGATGGGCGGATTGGCATTTATGCAATTCATAGAGCAAAAGCGCGACGGCATGGGAGAGGTTCATGGACGGATAGGCCGGATGGGTGTCGATGGTCACGAAATAATGGCAAAGATCCAATTCACGGGTGTGCAGCCCCCGGTCTTCACGGCCAAACACGAAAGCCACCCTGGATCCGTCGGGCTGAGCTAGGGCCTGCTTGGCCGAGGCCTCGGGGCTTAAAAAATCCTCACGGTATTTGCCGAATCGACGGGTCGTGCCAAAAGCGAGGTGGCAGTCGGCCAGGGCGGCATTCAAGCTGGGGAACAGCGTGGCCTGATTCAGGATGGTTTCGGCTTTCAGGGCCATGCGCCGGGATTGCAACGCCCGGTAGTCGGAACAGGGGTTGACCAGCCGGAGATCGCTGAATCCGAAATTCATCATCAAACGGCATACCGATCCCACATTGATCGGTCCCTGGGGTTCAACAAGCACAATACTGATGGCGTTCATCGGATTCATCAATTTGGGGTTGCCATGGATCAGGCTTGTCCGCTGGCGCGAACCTGCAGAATGATCTTGACGATCAGAAGAATCAACGGCGCCAGGTGGTAAAAGAGATCAAAGATATCGATCGGGCGCGACAGGGTGCCCTGCTTTAGCATGATCAGTTTTTCGATCACGTGCGGCATGGGCCTGAAGGGGGCCAGCAGCATGAATACCGTGATGGGAATCAGGATGCTGTAAGGGATTTTATCCAGCATGGTGCCTCCTTTCGGCTGGATTGCCAAGGACGCCTGGGCGGACGTAAAAAAGGTAAAAAGAGACGATCTTTGTAAATGCCATATTTGGGGGGCGGGGGTCAATCGTTCCTTCCCTTGATCTCATCATCCGAAATTGCTTTCGGCAGATCCATTTTTGCGGTATTGAGATTTCGCCAATCGCCTTAAATCCCGGTATCCGATAGCGTCAAAAGGATCATTCATGAAAAAAGCCAAAGACCATATTGTTTTTCCCCTGGACGTTTCAGACCCCGAGCACGCGCGATCCCTGGTGAGCCTGCTGGCCGATGAGGTGGGCATGTTCAAGGTCGGCCTGGAACTTTTTATCCGTTCGGGACCCGACTCGTGCGCTGGATCGTTCAGACGGGTCGGGCGAAGGTGTTTCTGGATCTGAAACTTCACGACATTCCCGCCACCGTGAAACGGGCCATGGCCCAGATCGCCGATCTGGGAGTCTATTTCGCCACGGTGCATTGCGGCGACAGCCAAACCATGCTCGATGCCGCCGTCGCGGGCGCGGCCGGAAAGGTGAACGTGCTTGGCGTCACCGTTCTGACCAGTGTTTCATCCATGGACGTGGCCGCAGCCGGCTATCAGGCGGAGTATTCCCAGGATCTCCGGCAACTGGTCATGAAAAAGGCGGCCATGGCCCGGGATGCGGGTTGTTCCGGGGTGGTTTGCTCCGGCGAGGAGGTGCAATGGATCAAGGCAACCTTCGGACCGTCGTTTCAGGCGGTGACGCCTGGCATCCGTTTGATTGACGGGAAGGTAACGGATGATGACCAGGCTCGCATCGTCACGCCCGCCATGGCCATTCAACGCGGTTCCGACTATCTGGTGATCGGCAGACCGATCCGCGATGCGGCCGATCCGCGCTCTGCCGCACGGCGTATCGCCGCCGAAATCCAGGAAACGCTGGACAGGATGCGCGGAAATCAAAACGGCGAACCGCGCGGGTAAAATGCGCGATTTGCCGGTGATGGGGGCTTACGGGAAGCGCAGGCTGCGCCACAGGGTCAGAATCAGGAGTGTGGCGCAGACCAGGAGAACAAATCGGATTTGCCCAGGGGTGAACCGTCTCATGCGGTTACGAAACCATCAATCCTCACGGTCCAGGCCGAATGAGGTATGCAGCACCCTGACGGCCAGTTCCGTGTATTTTTCCTCGATAATGCAGGAGATGCGGATTTCCGAGGTGCTGATCATGATGATGTTGATGCCTTCACGGGCCAGGGCGTTGAACATCAGTGAGGCGACGCCGGAGTGATTTTTCATGCCGACACCGATCACGGAGACCTTGGCGATATTCTGATCGCCAAAAACATCCTCGGCGCCAATTGTGGCCGCGACCTTTTTCTCGATGCCCAGGGCCCTGTTGAAATCGGCCTTGGGAACGGTGAAGGTCAAGTCCGTCTGACCACGCTGCGCGTATTCTGAATGATCATATCCACGAGGATTCCGGCCTCGGCAATGGGGGAGAATATTTTTGCTGCAATTCCAGGCTGATCAGGAACCTTTTTTAAAGTGATCCTTGCCTGATTCAGGTCATGGGTCACTCCTGAAACGACCAGCTGCTCCATTCCGGAATCTTCATTTACCACCATGGTTCCTTCCTCCTCTGAAAATGATGAACGGACATGAACGGGGATGTTGTACTTCTTGGCAAATCCGACGGAGCGAATCTGCAGAACCTTGGCGCCCAGACTGGCCATGTTGAGCATTTCATCATAGGAGATCACCTTGATTTTTCTGGCGCGCGGGCAGATATTCGGGTCCGCCGTATAGATGCCGTCCACATCCGTATAGATTTCACAAACATCGGCATTCAGGGCGGCGGCGATAGCCACGGCCGAGGTATCCGATCCGCCGCGTCCCAGGGTGGTGATGTTGCCTTTGATGTCCATGCCCTGAAAACCGGCGACGACGACGATCCTGCGCTCATCCAAAAGACGCTTGATCCGGTCGGTGCCGATCTCGAGAATGCGGCGTTGCCGTACTCGCAGTCGGTCACCACCTCCGCCTGATACCCTAAAAGCGACTGTGCTTGGTAGCCCATGCCCTTGAGCATCATGGCCAGGACCGCCGACGTGGTTTGCTCGCCGGTGGCGAGAAGAACATCCAGCTCACGCCGGTCCGGGGTTTCGGTGGCCTGATGGGCCAGCGTGAGAAGTTTGTCCGTGACCCCGGCCATGGCCGAAAGGATAACGACCACGTCGTTTCCCTGATCGTATGTTTTTACCACGCGGTTGGCCACATTACGGATCCGCGTGGTATCGGCGACAGAGGTTCCGCCGTATTTTTGAACGACTAATGCCATAATTTTTCCACCTTGATTGCTGATTGCGCCATTTCCAACGGTAACGAAGATGGGGATTTGATCAAATGGGGTTGTCCTTTAGCAGATCCACCAGAGCAAGTCCATATGCAATTATACGGATGTTTCGGCGATTGTCGGCGATGATGCTGAACCGCAGATCCAATCGCGGGAAGGGTGATCTTCAGGGTGGAGGCGGCCGGGCCATTCCACGGCGACGACGCCCGCCTCATCGAAAATTTCTCTCAATCCGATCTCTTCAGGATCCACCGGTTCGTGCAAGCGGTAAAGATCCACATGGAAAAACGGCAACCGGCCGGGATATTCATTGACCAGGGTGTAGGTCGGACTGGTGACATGACACGTGGCGGGAACACCCAGACCACGGGCCAAGCCCTGGGCAAAGGCTGTTTTTCCGCTGCCCAAATCCCCATATAGGAATAGGACCAAAGGCCCATCGATCCTGCGTCCCAGACGCTCTCCAAAGGCGATCGTCTGTTCGGCAGAGGCCGTTTCGATGGTATGGTCGTTGGCCGTGGACGGGAAGGTGGTACCCATTGGCCCTATGCTCCGGTGGGCGGGGCGGTCCGGTAGCAGAGCGGGTCGAGCTCGGGGTAAATCGGCGGGTCGCCGCTGCCGAGAAGTTCCGCTATCGTCGCCGGTACGGCGTTCATGACTTCCGTGGCCAGATATCCCGGCGCGCCTTGGCTGCGAGCCAGCCGGTCGGCGGCCGCGCCGTGCAGATAGACGCCCGCGCGGACGGCGGCATTAATGGGCATCCCCTGGGTGATGAGCCCGGCGATGAGCCCGGTGAGAACATCCCCCATTCCCCCGGCGGCCATTCCCGGGTTACCGGTGGGGTTGACGAACACCAGACCATCCGGTTGGGCGATGATCGTGGCGGCACCCTTTAATACCAGATAGACGCCATGCTGTTCGGCGAAACGGCGGGCCTGTACCCCACGGTCGCTTTGAATGGCGGCCGTGGATTGGCCGCATAGCCGAGCCATCTCCCCGGGATGGGGGGTGAGGACCATCGGCGCCCGCTTGCGGCTGAGGATCGAGATATCGTCGGCGATCAGGTTCAGGCCATCTGCATCCACGACCAGCGGGATTCTCGCCTCCGCAATCAACCGGTTCAGCAGTCGTCCGGTGGATGGATTGGTGCCCAGTCCGGGACCGACAGCCAGACAACGCTTGTCCGTCAAAAGGTCGACAATCTTTTCATAAGCCGATTCGTCCACGTGGCCAAGGGAAGTTTCGGCCAGCCCCACGGTCATGGCTTCGGTGACCATGGTTTCGAGTACCGGGTTGAGGGATTGGGGAATTCCCAAGGTAACCAGGCCGGCACCCGATCGCATGGCGGTCATGGCGGTCATGGCAGCGGCCCCGGTTTTGCCTGGTGATCCTGCCAGCACCAGCAGATGGCCACTGTTGCCCTTGTGGGCTGTGGTCGGACGCATGGGCAGCGCGGGTTTCAGGTCGGCTGGGGTGATGAGATGTTGTTTACAGCCGACCTGAACGGCCATCTGCGGCGGAATGCCGATTTCGATCACCTTCAGCCGACCGGTATGGCTGCGACCGGGGTAGACAAAATGGCCGACCTTGGCAAAGCCGAAGGTGGCGGTGGCGGCGGCTTGGATGCAGATGCCGCATACCTGTCCACTGTCGGCATTCAGGCCCGATGGAATGTCCACGGCAAACACCGGTCGTTTTTGCTGATTGATAAATTCGATGACCGGTAAAAATAAACCGCGGACATCCGATGTCAGTCCTGTTCCCAGAATGGCGTCGATCCACAAATCCATATGGGCCAGATCTTGTTTGCGGGCATCCAACGCAGCGGTATCGGCCACTTCGACCACCGGCACACCCATGGAATCGATAAGTGCCAGGTTGGTGGCCGCATCACCTTGAATCCGGTCGCGATGGGTAAAGAGGAATACCGTTACCGGGATCCCCTTTTGGTGGAGATAGCGCGCCATGACAAAACCATCGCCACCATTGTTCCCCCGACCGGCAGCGATAGCGACCCTGCCGGGCTGATGGCGATAAAGGGTCTCAAGGAAATATGCGGTTGCGCCCCGGCCGGCGTTTTCCATGAGGACCCGTCCAGGAATGCCGAAGGTCTCGATGGTCGCCCGATCCATGCGCCGCATCTCATCCGCCGTTACCAGATACATGGCTGCCCCTCCCTTTAAAGCGCGTCGATCAAAGCGCGCATTTCCCTGACCGCACGATCGATTCCAACAAGAACGGCACGGGAAATGATGGCATGACCGATACTGTAAGCTTCGACCTCGCTTAATCCTTTGAAGGCCTTGATCGTGGTATAATCGAGACCATGACCGGTGAAAATGGTCAATTTCAGTTTTCTTGCCAGCTTGACCGCATCAACGATTTTCGCCATGGCTTGCCGGCGTTTGTTGACACCAGTGGCCGAACAGAAGGTGTAGGTATTGATGTGGATGCCGTCGGTGCCCACCTGATGGGCCAGTTTGATCTGCTCGGGCTCAGGGGCGATAAAAAGACTGACGGGGATCCCGTTGCTCTGTATGGCGCCAACGGTTTCGGCAATGGATTTGTTATGCACAATAAGGTCAAGGTTGACCTTGCCGGCCGTATCCGTATCACTTTCGGGAAACAGGGTGACCCTTTCCGGACGGACATCCAGGGCGATACCGACCATCTCGGACGTGGCCGCCATTTCCAGGATCAATTGGGTTTGAATGGTCTTGCGCAAAAGGCGCAGATCACGATCCTGAATATGGCGGCGGTCTTCATGGAGATGACAGACAACGCCATCCACACCGGCGATTTCGGCTAAAAGGGCGCCTGCAATCGGATCGGGGGTGGTCTCTTGACTGGCTTGGCGCAGCATGGCCACGGGATCGACATTGATGAACAAAGCGGTCATGTCACGCCTCCTTGGTAAGCAGATCCATCAGTGCATCGCTTTTTTCTTCCATGACGGCGGCTTCTTCCTCGGAATGAACGTGGTCGTATCCGACCAGATGAAGGATCCCATGGATCAACAACGCATTGAAGCGTTGCGGCATTTCCATGCCGGCGGCCATGGCTTCACGGTGGGCCGTATCGACCGAAATCACCACGTCCCCCAGAAGTCCGGGCGTGATATCGGCGAATGGCCCTTCCTGCATGGGAAAGGAGATCACGTTGGTCGGACCGGTATGATTCAAGTAGGTTTGGTTGAGCTCGGCAATTTGGTCGTCATCCACGATCAGGATCGACAGCTGGGCCTCAGGATAGTCCAAGGCGTTTAAAATGCGCTTGGCTGTCGTCCGTATTTTTTGCTTTGACAACTTGTGGTGGTTTTGCCGATTTTCGATCAGTATTTCCATTTTTTGCTTTTCCACTAGTAATGGCGGCACTGTCCTGATATTCAATCCGGTGGTGATGGATGCCGTTTAATATCTTGTTGAAGCTTCTGGCGATCAAGTGTAGATCTTTCAAGGTCAATTCGCAATAATCCAGCTGCCCATCGGAAAAGATCTTGTTGATCAGGTTTTGCACCAGCCTGGATGCGTGAGGGGGTCGGATTTTCAAGGGTTCGTGAAGCTGCTTCAACCACATCGGCCAACATCACCAGGCCGGCTTCCCGGGTTTGGGGGCGCGGACCCGGGTAGCGGAAATCATCGATGTTAATTCCGTCTTCACCTTTGACGGCCTTGGCCTTTTCATAAAAATAGCTGATCAGACTGGTCCCGTGGTGCTGCTGAATCGTGTCCACGATAACCTGGCCGAGCTTGTGTTTACGGGCGATTTCGACGCCGTTTTTGACATGCGCGATCAGAATCAAAGCGGACATGGAAGGGGCTAGCTTGTCGTGCTTGTTTCTCCCATCCGATTGATTCTCGATGAAATAGAGTGGCTTTTTGAGTTTGCCAACGTCATGGTAGTAGCCACAGACTTTGGCCAAAATGGGATTGGCGCCAATTTCGGTGGCCGCAGCCTCGACCAGGGAACCGACCACCATGCTGTGATGGTAAGTGCCCGGCGCTTCAAGCATGAGGCGGCGCAGAATGGGCCGATCCAGGTTGGCCAATTCCAACAGCGTGATATCGGTCGTATAGTGAAAGAGCATCTCAATGACGGGTGCCATGCCGGCGGTAATGATTCCCGCGCCGATGCCGCCCAGGAAAGCGATAACGGCATTAAAGGAGAGCGTGGCAGGGGATGCCATTCCCAGATAGAGGTCAATCACAACGGCCAAGCCGGCATTGAGCAGCCTAGCTTGGCGGCGGCGTTGATAATGACTTTTCTTTCTCTGACATCCCTAAGCCACCAGGCGGCCATGGTGCAGCTAAGGATATAGTAGCTGAAGGTCTCGAGACCGCCTTGAAGCAGCATGGCCGCGCACAAGGCCAGTGCCAGGGCAAATATCAATGCGGTTTCCCGTCCCATAAACAGGCAGACGATCATTACCCCGGCGGCCAGCGGGGTTCCGTAGCCCACCGGAGATTCGGGACGGGAGAGTGGCAGGCCCAGGAACCATGTATCGGGCAGTGTGCCGGCGATCTTGACCAAGACAATGGATGCCACCATGATACACGAGAGAAAGAGAAGATCCTTGTTGGCGTAATTGGCCAACTTCATGCGCTGTTTGAGGCGGACGTGATATTGGATGATCATAATGGCGGCGACCAGCAGGATGGCGCCCGAACCCGCCAGGGGGACCGAATGAGATGCATCCTGGCCTTTCATGGCGTTGAGTTTGCGAAGATGCAGCGGCGTCACCCGATCCCCCTCGCGAAGAATCATTTCCCCCTTTTTAATCATGTAAAGGACCGGTTTGACCTGAGTCGCGGCGGCTTCCTTGCGGGCCTCGGTTTCGAGGCTGTTCAGGGTGATATTGGGTTCAATGAGGCGTTGGGCAATATCGACAATGACATTGACCAAATCATGGCCCATTCCTTTGACAAGCGGGTCGGCCACCACCCGGACCATGGTTCGGGCCTGATCCGGACCGTAGAACTGTTTTAAGTTCAGTATGTGCGTCTCGGACAGGGTTTCAAGATTACGCAGCGTGATCCCCTTGTCTGCTTCCTTCAAGAGAACCTCTTTGTTCGCGACCACACCCATGGAAAGCACCTGGGTGACAATGGTGGTCAACAATCGGGAGATTTCTTCCGAGAAACCCTGATCACTCAGAATGGAAAATGTGTCCGTGTTGATGTTGATACCAAGAATGGTTTCAAAAAGGCCCTTGCTTGCCAGCATTCGTTCTTTTAGGGGGACCCGTGGGAGATCGGGCATATCGGCGGGATCGTAGGATGGCGCTTGGGAAACAGGGGCCGCAGTCGCGTTGGCGCTTTGCAGTTTGTCCTTTTCCTGGTTGTAGATCACCCGCAGGCGAGTGAACGCATCGGACAGCCGGGTCACGGTCCCTTTAAGGATCTTCGGGTTGAGATCGTAGACGGTGACAACATTGTCAACCGCCTGTCGGCGGAGTGCTTCGGTTGCCACCTCATCCTCGATGAAAAAATCGTCAGTGGCCTTGATGTCCTTTTTTACGACATCACCAATTTCATAATGGTGCTTATTTACCATCAGCGACGGATAGAGGCCGATGGTAAAAACACCCAGGATCAACAGCAACAAGGCCCAGCGAACATGCGGACTTTCCCTGAAAAAGCGGTCTATGGATTTTTTTTTCCGGTCACGAATCATCGTCTATTCCATTGTGGTGCGAGCGCCCTTGGGGCAGGAAAAACATGGCGGGGTGCGTTTGGATCGCCTATTTCTTGTTGCGGCTGGCTTCAAGTATCTCATAGGCATTGATGATATCCTGGACCAAACGGTGACGTACCACATCCTGCCGCGTAAAGTGGACAAATCGGATCCCCTCAATGGTTCCCAAGATGTCTTTGGCCTCGACGAGGCCCGAAGATTTGCCTGCCGGTAAATCGATTTGGGTGATGTCGCCCGTGACGACGGCCTTGGAGTTGAATCCAATGCGCGTCAAAAACATTTTCATCTGCTCCGTGGTCGTGTTCTGCGCCTCATCAAGAATAATAAAGGCTTCATTGAGGGTCCTGCCACGCATGAAGGCCAGCGGGGCGACTTCAATAACACCGTTCTGCATGAGCGCGGCCACTTTTTCAAATCGCATCATATCGTGTAACGCATCATACAGCGGCCGTAGATAAGGATCCACTTTTTCGGTCAGGTCGCCGGGTAAGAAACCCAATGATTCACCGGCTTCCACCGCTGGTCGGGTCAGGATGATGCGGTTGACCGTCCCCTTGGCAAGTGCGGCGACAGCCATGGCCATGGCCAGGTATGTTTTGCCGGTTCCGGCAGGACCAATGCCAAATACGATGTCATAATTGCGAATGGCGTCGATATAAGTCTTTTGGCTTTGGTTGCGTGGGGTAATAACCCTTTTTTTCGCTGTGATGTAAACCGTGTCCAGAAATATCTTTTTTAGGTCAGCGCTGTGGTCTTCCCTTAAGATACGAAGGGCATAGTCAATGTCATGGGCATATACGGGATAGTTTTCTTTCAGGAGGCGGTACAGTTGCTCAAGCACGCGGCGAGCAAGGTCCACGGCCATTTCGTCGCCTCTGAGATGAACGCAGTTGCCACGGGAATGAATGTGGATGCCCAATAATTCTTCAAGATGCTTGAGCTGTGTATCCTGTTCGCCGAAGAGTTGCCGTGCCAGTTCGATGTCGGAAAATGTCAGTTTGGTTTGCTTGCTTTGGGTTTCCGGATCCATCATCAGTAACGCGTCGCACCTTGATCGTCATTGTATTTAAATGGCATTTACCTACGGTTGATGGCATATCCGACTTTTCATGGGAATGCAAACGCCAAATTACCTTGATGGCGGCCAGTGAAAATGCTTGACTAGCATATGGCGCTCTGTTAACGTTACCCACCTGAATACTATAAAACACTCTGTAATTATTGTATTTTTTGTTCTTCGATAGGAAAAGGCAAATGGCGATACCGACAAGCGCCGCATTTGTCGACCCTCCTGTCAGTCAGGTCTGACTCAATTTGAGAATCGTTCATGAATCCTTTTGATATCCTGATTGTGACCATCTTGGCATATGGGTTGATTCGCGGTATTTTCAGAGGCTTGGTAAGAGAACTGGCCTCAATTGTAGGTGTTCTGGGGGGCTTCTATGCGGCCTATACCTACTATCCGCAGATGGCGAGTCTGCTCGCCCCTTGGATATCGAGCCCCATCTACTTGAATATACTTAGCTATCTGATTATTTTTTCATTAGTTGTGATTGTTGTCAGTATTCTTGCCGTGGTCGTGAAATATTTGCTCAACATTGCTTACCTCGGTTGGTTGGATCGTGTCAGTGGCGCCCTCTTTGGCGTCCTAAAGAGTGGTTTGGTCATCTGTGTGCTCTTTATTGTGCTGACTGCTTTTTTGCCCAAAGGGGCTCCCCTCATTCGCAACGCCAGCCTCGCACCGCACGTGGCGACTGTTTCAGAAGTCATGGCTAAAGTTCTCTCAAAGGATATGAAAAAGGGTTTTGTTCTGAAGATAAAGGAATTGAGAAAGTCTTGGCCGAAGACCCCATAACCCCCAGTGCTGCATCCATCAATCGGATCATTGCCTTGATTAAAACGCTCATGGGCGAGCATGGCTGCCCGTGGGATAAAAAACAGACACCGGAGACCGTTTGTCGCTACCTCCTTGAAGAGGCGCATGAGCTGGTGGACGCGGTGGTGTCCAAAAGCCACGACGCCATCTGCGAAGAGACCGGTGATGTGCTGTTTCAGATTTTTTTCCTGATTGACCTGTTTACGCGCCAGGGCGCTTTTGGGCTTGACGCGGTGGTGGAAACGAATGTGGCGAAGATGGTGCGACGGCATCCTCATGTTTTTGGTGAGGACTCCGCCGAAACCCCTGAAAAGGTGAGTGAGAACTGGGAAAAGATCAAACGCGAGGAGAAGAAGGGGGCACAAAGGCACGACTCCATTTTAGATTCCATTCCTCAAGGGATCCCGGCATTGTTGCGAGCCGCGATGGTTTCGGAAAGGGCTGCCAAAACCGGTTTCGACTGGGACAATCTTTCCGATGTCATGCGCAAATCCGTGGAAGAGTGGGGGGAGTTTTCACAGGAAATCCATTCATCCGACAAGCCGGTCAACGATGAGAAGGTAGCCGAGGAATTTGGCGACCTTTTGTTTACCTTGGTTAATGTTGCGCGGTTTGCCCGCATTCATCCTGAATTAGCCTTGGTTAAATCCATTCAGAAATTTGAGAACCGATTCAAATTTATGGAAAATGCCGCAAGACAAGCGGACCTGGATTTCAAGACGCTTACCTTTGCGGAGATGCACCGGCTCTGGGATGAAGCCAAAAGCGCACTCGGTTGAGCTGGCTCGGAGCCCAACCCAAGGGCTGAATTTGCCAACACAGAAAGCCGACCATGCGGTCGGCTTATTTATTCATACGGGGAGAATCGGCGGATCAGGATCAGGCGCGTTCGTCAATCGGTTTTTGTTCCGGTGGTACCCGGTAGACGACATTCCCATTTTTATCGTATTTCTCGAAATAAATTCCTTCTTCATCCATTTGATAGGCACCGTTTTCCGGATCACTTTCCGATTGCATTTGCTCGCTTTCTTGGGTGCTTTCAATGGGGCGCTCTTCAACGGCTTTTTCGATCTTTTGCAGAGCGACATCTTTGTTTTCCAATGATACCGGATTTTCGACACGTGTCGTCATTCTGACGGCAGGTTCGCCAATGGGTTCGATCATGGCAATTCTCCCTTTGTTTTCTACAGATGTTTTACCGGCGCGATTTGTCTGCCCTCCCAACGAGACCTCCTGCCGGCGGAGCCCATTTTTATTCGACAGTCTTATCGACAACTGCTTTGGCCAGTTCGTTAAGCCGATTCATCAACACTTGTGAATCATCAATGGCGATGGATCGCGTTTCCTTGTGATTGTTTTCAACAATGGTGTTAAATGTGAACGCATGGAGTTGAAGTGTGTTCCCGTCAACCGTCTTTAACGGATGCGTGGGTGTCTCTGGTGTATCCTCGGCCGAACCATTTTGAGGAGACGGGATTTGGGTGATTTTTTCGATCACACTGGCGGCGACTTTGTTCATTATCGACTGCTTTTTCCCCTCAATTGAGATGGTGACCGAGTCATTTTCTGATTTTCCGGTTTGGATGATACTGTTTCGGCTTAATTGTCGCCGATACACATTCAACACGTTGTGGATCTGGTAGCTTTGAATATGCATTGACTTTCCTCCGATGATTCTATCGGTAAGCCGCATGGGATTCTTTAGAAAAAAATCGGCGCCTTTTTATAAATCGGATTTATAAAAAGGCGCGATTTAGCGTTGTTCCTGATCTTGTTGCCAAACCCATCAACGGGTTGATTCTCGTTTTGGAGGAATCCGGAAAGGTTTCAGTGTCTGGTGCAAGCAGTAACGTGGCCATCCATTGCCGCATCGAGTCTTGGCGGCAATGGATGATAGGATCGGAAGGCGGCCTTGAAGCGAGGTCGATGGGCGTCGTCAGTCGTCGAAATTACCATCTGGGCCATTGTTACTTTCGATGGAAGCGGCACGTTGGATAATTTTTTCGGCCGTCCATGCCAGAGGATCTTCAATTCGGTCAGCCTTGGGACCTGGATCGAAACCGTTGGCTTCGCAGATGGCCTCGATGGCCAAATCGGCGGTGTCGGCTGCATTGAATACATTTACGATTAAGTTGTAGATGAAGGATTCAACGCGTTTCTCCATCCTTTCCCGAATTTCAGCGGGCAGGCCCAGGAGCTTGTTTTCAAACGGTAAGTTAAGCTTCTTGAAATTGCCGCCCTTCCAGCCGTTGGCGTCGGCATGGGCAACCATTTTTTCCCACATGGATTCACTCACACCTTCGCCTTTGACCTTGATGAAATTGCCGTTTTCATCCAGTGCGGCATTCCCGTCATCGTTGACCTCAAGGCCCCAGGAGATCATTTGCAGTGCAGTGGCAACGTTGGCTTTGGTCGTATTGGTCTGTTGGGCGATTTCCTTCAGCCTCTGCGAGCTGTTGCCGGAAGTCCCATGCTGGGCACCAGAGACGTGGTACGGTGCCAAGGCTTCATGGATGTCACGGGTCAATTTCACTTGAATGCCCTGGCCGCTGGCTTCAATTCCGTGAACCGTTCCATTGTTTAAGGCGATCCAGTTGGGGAAGATAGCATGGGCGTTGAGTCCCTGGATGAGAAAGAGTGCTTCGGAGCGGGTTGAAAGCCCCTCTTTACCCTTGATTTCGCCAATCTCGGTTTCTAACCCGGCCCAGTCGGGAATAAACGGCTTAAGCTCTAAATTCGTCAATAAATTCTTGTCATCGGGCAGGTGCGAGGCGTCGATTGCGATGGAGGTGATGCCGGCCTCGAACATGGTGGGGATTTCTATTTTGGCATCCGGAATATCGTCTTCCTTTTTTATCCCATAATGGTCGGCATGCAATGCAACCGGTATTGTGATGCCTAATTCATTGCATGCGGCGTCGACGATACGCGGCATGTTCCAGTAATTGACGGCGCAATAGGGCGTGGCGCCGCCCTCCGATCGGGCGATCTCAATAATCAACGCCGAGTTGGCCCGTTGCGCTGCCTTCAAGGCACCCCGGATAACGAAACTATTGCGACCGTTGGCGGCAATACAAATGGCTTTTCCTTTTTTTATCATCGCCAAATCGATGAATTTTCCGCTGACCAAGAGGGCCTGTGAATGGGGGAAGCGTTTTTGAATATTGGGTGGGCGACCGACACGGACGGCTTTGGCGAAGTCTCCAGTTGATACTGTCATCATCATTCTCCTTATGCTCACTCGTTTGATGGTGAGGGTTGATTTGACATGATTTGCTGGTTAAACACCTCAATTTTCTTGTTGAACTGGTCCAGTTGGGTTTTGTACTGCTCCGTTTTTTTGTTGAACGCTTTGATCCGCTTGTTTAGATCGGCCTGCGTCGCCGCATCGAGCGTTTCGGTTCTCATCTGTTCGAGCGCCTTTTGTTCGGTCAGCAACGCCTGGTAAAGGGTATCCAATGCTGTTTTTTCTTTTTCGAGCGCCTCACGATTCAGCGTGCCTGTTGCTGCATCCGGAGAAGCGGGGTCGGCGGATGAATCGGCGGGCGAAACATTCGTTTCCACCTGGCCGGCATTACTCTCCGGCGCGGATTGGACACTATCCATGGTTTCAACCGAATCCCTTTGGGATGGGGGAATCTGGTTGATGTCATCCGTCCATCGCTTTTGGCCGTTCTTATCGATATATTTGTAGATTTCTGCTGATATCGAGCCGGCCGTAAACAGGAAGGTGAGTAGCAGTATGCAAAAGATGACGCGTTTTTTCATGCTAAAAGGCTTTCTTTATGACGGTGGGCGTGGATTTGATAAACATCGAATGGTAGCCATTTAAATGTTCAACTATAATGTTGGTGACGCCTGGATGTCAAGTTTAAGCAGTGATCCCGACAATGGGCAAGATATATGAATTCCAACAAAAAAAGATTGAATATCAGATAGCTTATGAAAAGGTGATGGTTAAAACGGCCGTTTGGTTGATCAAGTCGTCGAGGTGGACGCGCCACGCTTCCACCACCCACCGCATGGGACTGCCATCCGTTGAAAAAACTATTGTTTGACAATGAAATCAGCTTGTGTAGATTGATCATGACGCTATTAAAAGGGGCGCACTGAAAATGCTTGTGCGTTGAGCTGCGGGTGGAATGTATTATCAAGGGAAATCGGAAGATGCGCTGGATCAAGCAGGTCATTATAGTCCTTTTCATGACCACGGCGGTGGGGTGCGCCTTTAATCCGCTTTCGTTGCTGACGTTGCATAAAGAAGCCAGGACAACGGGTGATTCTGTTTTTCACGAGGCTGAACGCAAGTTTAGCGAGGGGCGCTATAGTGAAGCTTTGGTAGATTATAACGCCCTTTTACGTCAACACTATGATCGGCCACTGGCTGCATTTGCCTTGTATAAAATCGGGAAGATTTATCGATTGACGGGACGCCATGGGGATGCCGTAGCTGTATTCTCCCGGTTAACCCGTGAGTTTCCGAACAGTCCCCGCAGTCCTGAAGCTTTCCTTGAGCTATTGACGATTTTGTATGAACAGGGGCATCCCGAGGCTGTGGTATCAAAAGGGGTGGCTTATACCCAAACGGCCAAGGCAAACGTCCTGACGCATGCGCTATTCACCTTGATTGCAAATTCCTATGCCGCGTTGGGAAATGATTTGGAAGCGGCGTTGTTTTATTATCGGGCCTGGAATGCCGCCGCCGGCAAGCAGGATCCGGTTACTTGGGGAACGTTCAAGGAGTCCGTGGAGAAACTTGACAGCGATGAAATACAGCAGTTGATCACCTATGTCGCAGACCGTCCTGTCATGGGTTTTCTGCTCTATCGGCTAGGCACGGCTTATATTATGGAGGAAGAATTTGACGATGCCGCGATGGTCCTGAATGCCTTCGTCGAACAGTTCCCCGATGACATGGCGCATCAGGATGCATTGGATCTGATCCAGTCCCTTGGACAGCGCGCACGGTATGCGCCGTATACCGTTGGTTGCCTGTTGCCACTTTCCGGTGCCTATGCGGTATTTGGTAAACAGGCACTGGAAGGGATCCAGCTTGCGGTGAGCCAGCAGAGCCAAATGGAAGACGAAAGGGTGCCGAAGCTTATTGTGAAAGATACCCATTCGGATGCGCGTATGGCCGTCAAGGCCGTGGATGAGCTGGACCAGGAGAAGGTTGCCGCCATTCTGGGACCCATGGCCACCGCGGAAAGCGCCGCGCGAACGGCACAGATGAAAGGAATCCCTATCGTGGCCTTGACCCAGCGGGAGGGGATCGCCGATGTGGGTGACTATGTTTTCCGAAATTTCATTACACCCCAAATGCAGGTTCACGCGCTGGTTCAGTTTGCCCTCAAAAGATTGGGGACCAAACGCTTCGCCGTCTTCTACCCCAACGAAAAATACGGCAAACGCTATATGGACCTTTTCGGGGATGAGGTGGCCCGGTCCGGTGGGATGATCAATGGGGTCGAGGCATATGACCCCAATAGAACCGATTTTTCACAACCGATTAAGAAACTGGCGAAGATTTACTTCAACCGTTCGCGTCATTTGAATCGGAACAATGGCGCTGGCCGGCAGAATATCGATCAGAAGGAACACTTTGAAACGACTTGGGGCTTTGAGGCACTGTTTATTCCGGATACACCCAAAAAAGCCGCCATGATTATTCCGCAACTGGCCGTCTACGATATCCGTAACGTTTATCTTCTCGGGACCAATTTATGGCATTCGCAAGAACTCATTGAGACGTCGGGCGATTATATTAATAATGCGTTGATTGTCGATGGATTTTCGTTAGAACACCCATCTCAACATGTCGCTGATTTCGTTGCCACCTTCCAGCATGTATTTAACAGAACCCCTGGAATTATTGAAGCCATGGCCTATGATAGCGCCATGATGGTGTTCAAGGCCATGGGGCAGACGCTCACCGATTCCAGGTGCGAATTGAGGCAGGCACTTCTAAAAATCCAGGATTTTAATGGCGTTACCGGATGGACCGGCTTTGCTCCGAATGGCGAGGCTGAGAAAAACCTGCAATTGTTGCGGATCGAGGGGGGACAATTCGTCAATCTCGTTTCCTCTCTGGCAAACGGAAAAACGGCCACAGCAGCGATCCTCAACCCCTAGGCATGCTTTCTGACGATTTTTTACGTATGAATTTTTTCCACTTCGCCTATACAGCGCTGGCCTCTGGATTATACTTGGCCGCGCTTCCACCGATTTATTCGTATGTCCGGAAAAACCCCCAGCGAAAAGCGATCCTGTATCAGCGGTTAGGCTACCCAACGGTTGACCGGCGGAGGTGTCCGATGGGCCGGCCGAGGATCTGGATGCACGCCGTTTCCGTAGGCGAGGTCAAAGCCGCCGATGCCATCGTTCGCGCTTTGGATGCCCGTGGCCAACGGGTTTCGATTGTGTTGACGACGACCACTGAAACAGGACAGCAATATGCGCTAAACACCCTCGGACAACGCGTGATGGCGCGGTTTGCACCCCTGGATCTGTGGGGTGCGACAGGTCGTTTTTTGCAGCTGTATCGACCGGACCTATTCGTTTGCATGGAAACCGAAATCTGGCCGAACTGGATCTTACGCGCCCATCGTGCGGGCATCCCGACCATTTTTCTGAATGGACGGATCTCGGCCAGATCGATTCGTTCTTACCTCGTCATCCGCCACCTGCTCAGGCCGGTACTGGAAAAGGTAGCGGCTTTCAGCATGATCTCCGAACCGGACGCCCAACGGATCATGGCGTTGGGCGCCCCCAAAAAGCGGGTCGTCGTCAACGGCAATGTAAAAACGGATGCGCGGTGGGCAGATTTGGACGAAACGGTTGTCGCCAGCCTCAAAGGACAATTTTCGTTGGCGGCAACAACGCCGGTTTTTGTCGCCGGAAGTGTGCGTGGTGCGGAGATCGAAGCGTTGCTGGAAGTCTATCAAAAACTGGCCAAAAGAATCGATGGACTGGTTTTCATCCTGGCACCACGGCACATCGAGAAGGTCTCGCGCATCACATCGATTGCACAGACGCGAGGGATTTCATGGCAGCGTCGCAGTGAGATGGATCGGTCAGGCGGATGCCGGAAACATTCTTTCATTATCTTGGATACCATTGGCGAACTGCGTCATGTTTACGGCATGGCCAGCGTGGTATTTTGCGGCGCCAGCTGGTGCCGTTGGGGGGACAGAATATCCTTGAGCCCGCCATGTGGGCCAAACCGGTTCTTTACGGCCCATTCATGGACGATTTTGCCGATGCCCGGCAGGTGCTCGAGCAATACGGCGGTGGGATCTGTGTCGATGATTCGGACCAGCTCGCTGATCGCGCCGGATACCTATTGGAACACCCGGACGCCGCACATCGAATTGGCCTTCAAGCCAAGCAGGCGGTCTTGGCGTCCTGGGGAGCGGCGGACCGCCATGCCCGTTTGATTTGTCGGTTTCTCCCCGGACAACCGTTTGGCACTAAATAGAGTTGTTTTTTAGTGACGGTTGACCCGTCGATTCCAGAACGGTTGTCCATAGCTTTCCTTTGGGCTTGACCTGTTTGCGCTTGCCGGCAGTTGCTTCCATGGGCAAATGTACAAAATGATTGTTCCAGTGCCCGATAACGAGCTTGGTTTTTCCAGCCATTCCCGCATGGACCGCATCACGGCCCAGAAAACCGCAGAATACGCTATCATTGGCGTTTGCCGGAAGGCTACGAATCATGTAGCTTGGGTCGATATACTTGATATTGATGGGGATGTCCTTGGACGCGAAATGATCTTTAATCGTGTCACGCAAAAAAGGACCGATATCGTTCAAACGAATATTTCCGGATGCATCCCGCCGTTCATCCACATTGGTGAAAAACTTCTGCCCCGCGCCCTCGGCCGCCACGATGACAGCATGACCGCGATTCGCCAATCGCGTCTCTAGGGCAGCCATCAGCCCTTTGGGGCCATCCAAATCGAAGTCAACCTCGGGGATCAACACGAAGTTGGCATCCTGTTGGGCCAAGGCGGCAGTTGCAGCAATAAACCCTGAATGGCGCCCCATCAGTTTGATCAGGCCAATGCCATTGGGATAGGAAATGGCCTCGTTATGGGCCCCTTGAATGGCCATCCGGGATACGTCTACGGCTGTATCGAAGCCAAATGAACGGGAAATTAGATGGATATCGTTGTCAATGGTTTTGGGAATCCCGACCACGCTGATTTTTAAGCCTCGCTGGGTGATCGTGTCGGCAATTTTCGAGGCCGCCATGAGGGTGCCATCCCCACCAACCATAAACAAGAGACCGATGTTGTTGACCTCCAGGCAGTCCACGACGCGATCAATATCCTGAGCCCCGCGTGAAGATCCGAGAATCGTTCCCCCCATATTGTTGATGCTGGATACTCGGAGCGGTGTCAAATCCATAAAATCATGATTGAATTCAGGGATAAAGCCTTCAAGGCCATGGCGAATGCCGTAAATGTTTTTGACGCCATAGCGATAGTGGAGTTCCAGCACGATGGCACGGATAATGTCGTTCAATCCCGGACACAAGCCGCCACAGGTGGCAATTGCGCACCTGAGCTTGGCGGCGTCGAAGAAGACCTTGCGGCGCGGGCCGGCCAATTCGAAAGCCGGTGGTGAAATGCCTTTGGCGATCATGGCTTCGATATCGCTGCGCTGGATGTTGATCAAAACCTGATTTTCATCAGAGACAAATAAATGTTCAATCCCACCTTGGTCGTCCTTTAGCATGGGCGAGGGAATTTTGGTTTCGCCCAACGACTGGATATGGGTTTCAATGGCTGTCAGGTCCATCTTGTCTCCTTATGGAAATCCATTTTATTTATTCTATTTAATGTGTTCTGTCATCGGTCGCCGCGCTGTTGAACTTGAATGCGCCTTTCCCAAGAATGTCATGAAGGTGCAGAATGCCAACGACACGACGCGTCTGGTCAATGATGGGCAATACGGTGATTTGATGGTGCTCCATGGTATTGAGCGCATCATAGGCCGGTGTGTCGGCCATGGCATGGAGTGGCGAGGGCGTCATGACCGCTTTCAGGGGCTGCTCGAACACCGGTTCACCGCGAGCGATCATCCGCCGGAGATCGCCGTCGGTAAAAATTCCGGCCAATTCACCCGATGGCTCGACAACGACAATGACTCCCAAACCGTGGCGGTCCATCTCTGCAATGGCCTCACGCAAGGTTGCCTGTATTGTAGAGAAGGGAATGGAATCACCGGTGAGCATGATGTCTTGGACCTTTTGCGAAAGGCGTTGGCCCAGCGCCCCACCGGGATGAAAGCGTTTGAAGTCCGTTGGCTTGAAATGTTTCTTCGTAATCAGGACAACTGCCAGGCGTCTCCCATGGCCAATAGCGCGGTGGTACTCGCCGTCGGTGCCAATCCCAACGGACAGGCTTCCTTTTCAACCCCCACATCAATCGTAATGTCACTGTGTTTGGCCAGTGTCGATTCGAGGTTGCCGGTCATTGCAATGACCGGGCAGCCCAATTTTCGGATGCTGGGTACCAGGATGTTCAACTCATCGGTTTCCCCGCTGTAGGACATGGCCAAGAAAACATCATCGGCACAAACAATCCCCAAATCACCATGCATGGCTTCGACGGGGTGTAAAAAAAAGGCGTGTGTTCCGGTACTGTTGAGCGTGGCGGTAATTTTGCGGCCGATGATGCCGGATTTGCCGATCCCGCTGATGATCACCCGCCCTTTGGCCCGCATGATTGTATCGACCATGTTTTCGAACCGGTCATCCAGGCGTTCGATCAAGCTGAGGATGCCGTCAGCTTCGATCTTAAGCACTTCTCGTGCTTCATCCAAAAGCATTTTGCTAAATTCCTTGATGGTCTAAAATTGAACTGGAAATTACTTGCCATCTATGCAGATTAGAACGGAATCTGAGTGGTTCCTTCACAATTGACAAAAGCTGTTCAACATTATCTCTTTTACCCGAAATGTCAATGCATCTTGAGGTTGAACCCGCGGAGCCATTTTGATAGGGGTTCCTGTGGCGATACAAAAGGGGCTTGGCGGACGATTACCGGTTGAAAACAAAGCGCTTTTAAAACTTTCTACCGGTTGTCGGCGTTCCGATCCAAAGAGAAAAGTTTCCGACCGCTGGACTTTTTTTGATTGCCGCTTATTTTCCCGGATGCGTGAAGTGTGAGAAATCGCAGCGTGCGACCGCAAGGATGGCACCGGTCGAATACGATCCCCCGAACACAAACGCATGTAATTTTATCTGTTCCACTTTCATTTCAATGTTCCATGAAAAACACAGTTAATGTTTTCAAACCAAAGGGAGGAGAACGATGAAGAAACGATGGATCAGTCTATTCGCCGCATTAATGGTTGTCGGGATGATGAGTGCCTGTGCCACCTATCAGCCCGTACCGGCCTTTTCACCGGTTGATATCAACGCCGGCGGGTACGAGCTGAAGACGCAGAATGCTGTTTTTATTATTGATGCATCCGCTTCCATGGCGGATGGGTATCAGCAGTGGAAAAAATTTGATCTGGCAAAGCCTTGATGGAAAACATGGCTAAAACCATTCCCGCGGATATGCAGGTCAATACCGCCCTGCGCAGTTTCGGGCATGATTTAAGCGTCTCAGGGGAGTCGACCATGCTGGTTGATGACATGGGACCTTTCAACCGGGCTGATTTCGACAACGGGTTGGCACAGCTCACCAAACCGGGTGGTATCAGTCTTTTGGGCAAAGCCATCACCGCCGCAGGCAATGATCTGGACGGCCTTTCCGGAAAGAGCGCCATCATTATCGTCAGTGATGGCAAGGACATGGGATCTGCACCGGTAGCTGCGGCAACAGCTTTGAAGGAGAAGATGGGGGATGCACTGTGCATCTACACCGTTGCCGTGGACGACAACGAAGCTGGAATGAAACTCTTGGAAGAGGTTGCCAATGTTGGCGGATGCGGTTTCGCCACCCAGGGTGACAGTCTGATGGACGGCGCT
>NZ_BBCC01000086.1 GCF_001311845.1 Desulfosarcina cetonica JCM 12296
CATCCGTGGTCGGGTCGTCTCCCGCACCTTCGGCGGACAATCCTACCGCACCGGCGTGGCCCTGACCGCGGAAACACGGCTGGTCTTCCAATTGCCCAGCGAAACGCCGCCGCCCGCAATTCACGCGGCCATTACCCTTGACCTGAATCCCGCGGCCATGGCCGTTCTTCCGGAGCCACCATGGCCACCCCACCCAAAGGAAACCCAATGACCCGGGCCATCATATTTGCCAATGGCGTCATGGACGGCTGGCCCGTCGGGCTGCACCTTTCCGCCGACCAGGACCTGATCATCGCCGCCGACGGCGGGCTGCACCATTGCCGGCGCTGGCATGTGACGCCCCATGTGCTCATCGGCGACATGGACTCCGTCGACCCGCTCGAATGGGCCGCCCTTGACGACAGTGCCACCGAAATCATCCGCCACCCGGCACGCAAGGACGAAACCGATCTGGAACTGGCCCTCAAGCTGGCCATCGCCCGGGGCGCGAACGACATCGCCGTCCTGGGCGCATTGGGTGCCCGCTGGGACATGACCCTGTCCAATATCCTTCTTCTGGGGGCGGATTTTCTCACCCGCCATGCGGTACGGCTGCTGGATGACGTTTATGAACTTCTCTGCCTCAAGGGCGGCCGGCAAGTCACCCTGAGCGGCCGCAAGGGAGACCGCATCTCACTCCTGCCCCTGGCCGGCGATGCCGTCGGCGTCAGCCTCCACGGATTGGAATACCCCCTGAACAACGCCACCCTCCCCCTGGGCACGTCCCAAGGGGTGAGCAACGTCTTCACCGGTGACACCGCCCAAATCACCCTGAAAAAGGGAATGGTGTTGATTACGCTGACACGGATGGAACGGTAGAACGACTCGCGCGGTGTGGGTCAAAAGGTGCTGAATAGTAATGACAGGTGTGTTACCGTCAGCAAGTTTTGGTCTGAAATTCGGTAGATATCGGATTTTTTTTACGAATCCGTCAACTTTAGAAGACGGCCATCGGATCCGTCTTCAAGCACGTACAACGCCCCATCGGGTCCCTGTTCGACCTCTCGTATGCGTTTACCCCATTTGAAGCGTTCAGCTTCTTTGGCGGTATCCCCTACTAAATCAACACGAATAAGGGCTTTTGACACAAGTCCACCGATAAACGCACAGCCCTTCCAATCAGCAAACATATCACCGTCATAGATTACAAGACCCGACGGGGCAATGGAAGGCACCCAATACGCCCGGGGAGCTTCGAGGTCGGGACGGGTGTTATGATCGGGTATCGGTATACCCGAGTAGTGATCGCCGTTCGACACGATCGGCCAGCCATAATTTTTACCGGCGACAATCACATTCAACTCATCACCGTGACGCGGGCCCATCTCATGGACCCATAAACGTCCGTCAGCATCAAAATCGATGCCCAGCATGTTGCGGTGACCAATGGACCAAAATTGTCTGGCCATCCCTCCGTGATCCTGCCACGGATTGTCATCGGGTACCGTTCCGTTGTCGTTTAAACGCAGGACCTTACCCAGATTGCCACTAACATCCTGGCTGGCGCCATTTTCTGGCGCTCTCCGGAAGTGATGAACATTTTACCGTCAGGACCGAACGCGATACGATGGCTGTAATGCCCTTTTCCGGTAACTTTTGGATCCTGAACCCACAGCCTTTCCACGGATGCGAGCTTGAGCGGGCTTTTCTTCATATCGAGCCGTGCACGGACCACCACCGCACCGGTTGTGGTTTTATTATCCCCGAATTCAGCATAAGACAAATAGACCCAGGAATTGCGCTCAAAATCAGGATGCAGCACCACATCGCCCAAGCCGCCTTGGCCACCATAGGCGACGTTCCACATACCCTGCACTTCTGTCTTCAATCCGTCGTTGGTAACATGCCACAAGACCCGTCTCTTCTCGGTCACCAAAAGTGTGCCATCGGGCAGGAACGTCATCGCCCAAGGCTCGTCGAATGTAGCCACCCGCGCGGCCACAAGTTCAGCACCCTTCGTCCCTTTAACCGTAAGGGTTTCGGCTGAAACCGGTACGGCAAGGGTAAAGATAATCAGCAAGATGAAAATTATTCGCATCTGTACGCTTCCTTTTTCTGTTTTTCTGAATAAATAACCCAAGGAAATATCAGTATTAAAGTATGGTGCTGAATGAACACTGTCAATCCGTCCACTTCCCATGCATAGCATTTCTAAATCAACCGTGAACGCACGCTGATTTAAGGCTAAAGCCGAGTTAGGCTGGCGGAAAGATACTATTTTGCTATAACGGGGGCGGTTTGATGCAAGATGTCGGCACGCTGACGGTCCGGGGCGACCATGGCGGTGTCCAGGTGCATGGGCTGAAAGTCTTTCGATTTGTCCCTTTGTGGAAGGATGGCGTCAAGACCGCATATTTCCGATGAGAAGACGAAGGTGCCATTGGTACTGCCGATGACACCGGGCCTGAGTTTCTTGCGATCCTGAACCATGAACAAGGTGGTATCCGGAAGGCAGCCGATGACGCAGTTGGGACCGTCGGTAATCAGATTGCGGCAAGTATACTTCAAATGCCTGAGAAAAAAACTGTCCGGATGTGCCCGCATGTCCGCATCGGACAAGGGGGTGATTCCGTGCTTGTAGCAACCCAGTCCCAATCCTAAACGGCCGACGATGTAATGAAGGCTGTGGGTGAACACCTCCGAATCCGACAGATACCCCTGATACCCCAAGACGCCTCTCGACATGAGGAAATCACGGTTCTGGGAAAAGGCCGTATTCTCACCATTGGTCATTGTGGAAAAGCCTTCCAGGAAGAAGGGATGGCAGGCGTACAGGTCGATCTCATGGTTGGTGTTCTGCCGTCCCTGCAACATGACCACGCGGGCCATCAGATCCTTTCGATCCAGTTGCAAATAGTCGGCAACCGCTGCCGGATCACCCACCTCCTTGATCATAATCGTATCCGGCCATAATGAGAAGACCACCATATCTTTTTCCGCCTCGCCCATATCGCGCAGGCAGAGTCGGATGGGCGCCAATTGATCGAGCCGCTCCTGGTTCGTCATCTCTTCCCATTGCGTGGGGTAGTCGTAGGCCCGAACGAGGTAAACGTCCCTTTTGGGAACCATCGGCGGTACGGGGCGCCGTGGCTTGAAGGTAATCTTGTATTTTGTGGTGAACCCCTTGTCCATCATGAACCGGTCCAGCCGCTTGAGGCCTTTCGAGGAAAAAATGCCGCTCAAGACGGGAATATCCGCCATTGCGGCAAATGGGCCGCCCAAGTCGCGAAGCAGGAGCCCCACTCCGGATCCGTCGTAGCCTTCACCCATGACAGCAAGCCCCTCCACGGCCGTTTGCGGTGAAACATACGCATTGCTCGTAATGGCAAGTAGTCGGCACATGATTCCCTCCAGAATTGCGGTCATCGGGCGAAAGCGCGTTCCGGTGCGGCCCATCCATTCCCCGGTGCCCATGGCGACCTGCTTACAACGCGCGGCTTTTAGCCCGTGCGCCTGTTTGCAAACCCAGATTCATTAATCCAGAAGTTATTTTCATGCTTAAAATGAATTTATAGCATCTAAAATTAGTATAACTAAATGTCAATAAAAATTGTTTTGATAATAATATACCGCGATAAATCATAAAAATCGACTCTCTGTGGGCGATCAATAAAGATGCAAACAATCCAATATATATTTAAATAAGTTCAAATCCACTGATCCTGAGAGTGTGAAAGATCGAGGAAAATTGTATTTATTAAAACTAAAAATTATAACTAAATTTTAGTTGACAAAAATTAAGCTAAACTGTAGTAAGCTATTCCAGTTTTTGCGGAAGCATATCTAAAAAGTATGGATCCAATCACCTGACCGCTTACAATGGCGTGAGCGGCGGCTGGACGGTTAGCCATACGAACGCCTTTTCCATCGTCTTTTTGTCACTAGCGGGTTTCACTGAAACGCAGGGGACCCCTGCGGGCAGATGGCGGTAAAAGGCGCTTTGGGGTAACCGGACACGTAGACAACGGCGTCTGACATCGGTCGGCCACGGCCTATCGATGGGACGCCGTTTTTTTTTTATGGAAAAGAAAAGGGAATGCCGTCTGAAACAAAAGACCAACTTTGCGAAGAAAGGAACAGGCCATGCTATCGATGAGATTTTCCAAGAAGAATGATGCGCTGGGAACGGCAAACCGTGGCAATCCGACCGAGTCCAGCCTGTGTACCCTGTGCCGCGCCGACTGCACGGGCAAATGCGAAACCTGGCTTTCCAGCCTGGTGGGGCGAAAACTGCTTTACCCCAGAAGTTTCGGTATCGTTACCTCCGGGGCTGACAACACAACCCACGTTGGGGTCTCCTATAATTCTCTTCGAATCCAGGGGTATGCTTACGGCGCCCACGGCATGGCCGGCGGATTGACCGACAATGCCGATGATTGCATCTTTCCAAACGTCACGCTGGAGACCCAATTCGGCAACGCGGTGAAAACCAAGGCCCGCCTTCCCCTCATGACCGGCGCCCTGGGTTCCACCTTCATCGCCGCGAAGTATTGGGATTCCTTTGCCATCGGCGGCGCGCTGGTCGGCATTCCCGTGGTTATCGGTGAGAATGTCGTGGGTGTGGATCGGGATTCGGAAATCGCATCGGGCCCCGAACGAAAAGGCAAGATCAAGAAAGCCCCGGAACTGGAGCGGCGCATCGACAGCTATTTCCGTTACTATAATGGTTATGGCGCCATCATTGTGCAACTCAACGTAGAAGATACGCGAAACGGCGTCGCCGAGTTCGTGGCAGACAAATACGGCGACAAGGTGATCATCGAACTCAAATGGGGCCAGGGCGCCAAGGACATCGGCGGCGAAATCCAGGTGAAAAGCCTCGACTATGCCATTTTCCTCAAAGAGCGGGGCTATGTCGTGGATCCGGATCCGACCATCCCTGAAGTGCAAGAGGCGTTCGAAAACGGTTCCATCAAATCTTTCGCCCGGCACAGTCGCCTGGGCGCGACCAATTTGAAATCCGTGGAACAGGTGCGAGAGGATTTCATGAGCAGCGTGGAATACTTGCGCAGCCTAGGCTTTTCCCGCATCACCTTGAAAACCGGCTCATATGGCATGGAAGAGCTCGCCATGGCAATCAAGTTCGCCACGGATGCAGGAATGGACCTGCTCACCATCGACGGTTCGGGCGGCGGAACGGGCATGAGCCCGTGGAACATGATGCAAAGCTGGGGGGTGCCCTCCATCACCCTGCACAGCAAGGCGTATGAATATGCCAGCATCCTGGCGGCCAAGGGTCTCAAGGTCGTGGACATGTCCTTTGCCGGTGGATTTGCTCTGGAAGACAGCATATACAAGGGGCTGGCGCTCGGCGCACCGTTCACCAAGTTGATCTGCATGGGCCGCGGCATCATGATTCCCGGATTCGTTGGAACCAATATTGAAGGGGCGCTCTTCCCGGAGAAGCGTGGCGATTTGCACGGGAATTGGAATGAACTGCCCAAGTCGGTTCTCGAGGTGGGCTCCACCGCCAAGGAGATCTTTGCCTGCTACTTCGACGTTGAGAAAATTGTTGGCAAGGATGAGATGAAGAATATCCCCTATGGGGCGATCGCCTTCTACACCATGGCCGACAAACTTTACTGCGGAATGCAACAATTGCTCGCGGGTTCGCGCAAATTCTCCGTCACCCAACTGACCCGGGGCGACATTTTTGCCGGCAACCGGGAAACGGCCAGGGAAACCGGGATCCGCCACATGGCCGATGCAAATGATGAAAGTGCCAAAAAGATTCTCAATTCATAGGAACGTAGGTGTCCGATGACGTGTTGGCCGCCCGTCACGCCGGTGGCGGGCGGCGCCTTGCGCATTCGGTCCGAAAAATCCGGCAACCTTATTACTTCTTGATTTTGATCCAGAGCAATTTGGCCGTTTTCTCGCCAATGTTTTTCCATTGGGATGGCAGCTCCGAGACCAGATAGATCACTTCCCCCTCGTCAGCCCGGTACATGCGGTTGCCCACCTTCAACTCCAGACTGCCGCTGAGCACATAGCCCATCTCCTCTCCCTTGTGGATAAAGAAATGAGAGGGAAGCTTTCTGCCGGCCGGAATTTCGATGATATACGGTTCGGCAGCAGCATCGAAATCAGGGGGACAAAGACGGTAGCCACTCACGTCCTGGCGGGGCAGGTCGGATAGGCTGGTGGGAATTCCCGCTCCGGAAAAGACCAAGCGATCGGCAACCGCTGTTTGTCCTTTGAAGAAACCGGCAACATCCACATTCAGCACGTTGGCGATTTTGCAGATCGCCGGTATGGATGGGTAGATGGTACCACTTTCGATCTGGGAAATGGTGCTGGGGGAAACGCCGACGGAAGCCGCCAGATTCTTTTGGGAAATCCCTTGTCGGTTCCGGATCTGTTTCACCCGTCCGCCGATGTCGATGGTGCCGCCCTTGCCCGTCTCCATTTCAAAGGCCACATCCATGCCGTCGTTCCAATAGATCAGTGGCACATTCAAAGTGTCCGGTTTTCGACGATCCGCCTTTAAAATGGTCAGGGCCGACTTGCCCCGGCTAATGGACAATTCGATGGCCACTTGAGCGATTTGGTTGATACTGGCTCGAAGCCGTTCGGTGTGCGCCCCCTTCTCCATGATCCAGTATGCGATGGTGTCCAGTTCATACAATCGCGGACAGGCTCGGGAATAAAACCTTAAGATGGCCTCTTCTCCGCCCCACAACGCCTGCATTCCGGTAAGGGAGTCAAATACGAACCGAACATCCCCCTTCAGGGTTGCATGGAGGCGGTAAATGGCGTCGGCCACCACATCCGGATTGGCCGCATCGTTGATCCGGACGATCTGAAAGGGCCAATGGGCCCCATCCTTTTCATAGAATTTGCTGAACACCTCGCTGCCATCACCTTTTCCGTGAGTAAAACAGTCCAAGATGGACAGGTACTGGCTTTCGGCCAAGGGGCCTAAATTTTCGATGAGGGTCTTGGGGGAACGGTCGAAGGAGATGTAGATAAGGGGTTTTTCGTGGTTTAGGGATTCCTGGATGAAATTAAGGCAAAAAGTCGCCGCCAGCTTCCCGCGTCGTCATACCAGACAACGTTATCGCCGATGTACAATCCCCCCAGCTGTCGATCCAGCTGGCTGACACCTGTTGTCATGCGTGTTTTTTTTCGAAACATAGAAATGATACCATGGATCCAATGGATAGGTCCCAATTGCCTTTTCCCATCCACGCTCAATCCTATCCCAATGGGAATCGCAAATCGGGCCTTCCGTTGTCGTCACGAACAATTCCTATCACAGACAGATGGCAAAAGGCAAAAAGGGAATGTACAGCTCTTTGATTTCGCTCGTTAAATTTTAAAAAGCGCCGATTTCGGTTGCCGAAAACCAACATCCAAAAGGAAAAGCGGCTATAATCAGCCGCTTTTCTCACGCTCGATCAGGTCGACAAAAAGTCAATCAAGCCGCCAACGCCAATGCATCGACATCAACGTTTCGGCTTAACATAGGCATCGCGGATCTCACGTTTCAACAACTTGCCGGCACTGCTTTTCGGCAGCGCCTCGACTTCGATAAATGCCTTGGGCACTTTATAACTGGCCAGGCGCGCCTTCATATAGGCCTTTAAAACCGCCCCGTCGATATGCTGCCCCGGCTGGGGGATAATATAAGCCGTAACGCGCTCTCCGTATTCGGCATCGGGCATGCCCACCACGGCACATTCCAAAACTTCAGGACAAGTATAGAGCACCTCTTCGACTTCACGGGAATAGACGTTCTCCCCTCCGGTGATGATCATGTCTTTGAGCCGATCCACAATGAACAGATACCCCTCCTCATCAAAGACACCGATGTCGCCGGTACGATACCAATCTCCCCAAAAGGCGGCCCGGGTCTCTTCGGGATGATTCAAATACCCCTTGGTGATATTCGGACCGCAAACACAGACTTCGCCCTTCTCTCCCTGGGGAAGGGCATTGCCGTTCATATCGCGGATTTCCACTTCGACGATGTTTGCCACCGTTCCCACGGAGCCCACCTTATGGCGGTAGAAATGGTTGTAGGTCACCATGGCGGCGCTCTCCGTCATGCCGTAGGACTCAAAAATATTGAGGCCGGTTTTTTCTTTCCATGCCTGCACGACCTCCAGCGCCATGCTGGCGGCCGCAGAGAAGCAATAGCGGATGGAAGCGAACTTCTCTTTCAGGTCCGGCAGCCCCAGCAATCGGATGTAAATCGTGGGGACGGCGTAAAACTTGGTGATTTTGTATCTTGTAAGTGCGTCCAATACCCGATCCAGGTCAAAGGCCGGCTGGAGGATGGTGGCCCCGCAACTGTATAGCGTGGCGTTCATGATATGGACCTGGCCAAACACATGGTTCAGTGGCAAAAAGCACAGGGCGCGGTCATGGATGGTACACCGCTCATAATGGGCGGTATTGAAGATGGAGGACTTCATGTTTTGATGGGAGAGCATCGCCCCCTTGGGACTTCCAGTGGTCCCGCCGGTGTATAAAATGGCGGCCGTGTCGTCGCGATGGCGGTTGACCGTGGTAAATTGCCGGTCACCTTTTTCAAGCAGCGAGGGGAAAGACATGTCGCCGTTATCGCAAATCACCAAGGATAAGTCGGATTCGGCCCGATGATCTTCCAGATCACCCCGTTTGTCATCACTGGTAAACACTATTTTAGGTCGGCAATCGGCCATTATTTTGGTCAGTTCATCCTTTTTCAGCAAATAGGAAAAAGTGACCGCCACGGCACCGGCCTTGATGGCGGCATAATAGATGACCACCCAGGCGTAGGAATTGGGCGCACACAGCGCCACATGGTCGCCAGGCGCAAGGCCCAGCGCCACCATGGCTGAGGCGGCCTTGTTCACGTCCTGGTGAATCCGGGAAAAACTGGTGGTGATGTCGCCTTCGATGATGGCGGGATGATCAGGAAAATAGCGTGCGTTTTTATCCAGCATGTCGGCAAAGTTCATCGATCATCTTCCTTCTATTCCAACCCGAGAAATTGCAGTGCGCCGTCAAGGATGGGTTTGCCGTCAACACCTCTGCTTTTCATCTGATCAATCCATTTCCCCCTCAATGGCATGGTCTCGGCATGCAGTTTCTGCTTATCCGCATCCGATAGTTTTATTATCTCGATGCCTTTCTGGATGGCCCGTTCCTTAAATGGAATCTCCGCCGCATCATAGGCTTTTCCGCACCAGGTGGACATGACCAGACCGCTGTTCTCATCAATGACTTTTTTCACATCTTCCGGCAGGCTTTCATATTTTCGTTTATTCATCAGGACCGTCATCGTGACGGTGTAGAAATCGGCGATGGTGGTGTATTTGACCAGGTCATCCAGTTTGAATATCCCCAATCCCTCAAATGGAACCACGGTACCGTCGACGACGCCTCTTTCCAGGGATGTGTAAGTATCGGTAATGGGCATTTCCACCGGTATGGAACCGAAGTTTTTCAATGCCTCGGTCACCCAGGGGCTGGCGGTGCGAATTTTAAGCCCTTTAAAATCCGCTATCGTGCGAATGGGTTTTTTGGTCGTATGAAAATGACCTGCCGGATGGCAGAACAGGGCCAGCACCTTGTACTTGCTGTATTCCTTCTGGAATGCCGGGAATTTCTCATATGTTTTCCACATGGCTTCGGAGGCGATCTGGGCAGAAGGGGTCATGAACGGAAGTTCAAACAGGGAGGTCACCGGAAAACGTCCGGGTGAATAGTCGTGCAGCAGATAGACGATGTCGCAATGCCGGATTCCGCCAGGACGTATTGGTCGCCGGGTTTACCCAGGGCGCCCCCCGGAAACATGGTAACCGTGACCTGGCCGTTGGTCAGTTCGTTGATTTTCTTTCCCCAAGGCTCAAAAACCTTTTTCTGCATGGTGTGCATCGGAGAAAAACTATGCGAAAATTTCAGATCGATGCCTGCGGCAAGGGCTGCTTGAGAAATAAAAACCAAAAACGTGCAGACAATGACGTACTTGAAAACGGACGTTGCGGTTGGTTTTTGCATGGCATGAATCTCCTCTTTGTTATTTTTGCATCCAGTTGCCACTTGACGGGAATGCGCCGACGCACTTCCCCCTTGCGACACCATTATCGCCCGGAGTCTTCTCTGAAGCCCATATCAAACGAAATCCGACCGGCCATTTTTGTCACCTGAGGGGCATATTCATCGATCAGTTTGGCTCTGGACACCCGTGCCGTCGGAACCAACACCGTCAAGGCGGAAAGGACTTCTCCATCCTTTCCCCGCAGTGGGGCAGCGACAGCACTCAAGCCATCCGTGTCTTCGTCGATGGCGATGGCGAATCCGCGTTTTCTGACCTTGGAGAGCTCCGCCTTAAAGGCTTTGAGTGAGACGATGGTGTTGTCCGTGGATTTCTCGAAAGTCAACTTGCCCAGCAAAATATCGGCCTCGGCCTGGGGCAGAAAGGCGAGCATGGCCTTGCCGGAAGCGTGGCATGAAACCGGATGCTTACCCCCGCGCCCGTATTGACATTCAGGACCTGCTGGGTCTTGATGGATTCGATCAAGATCACCTGGGTGCCGGAAAAAACGGCCAGGGCCACGACCTCGTTGATTTTGCGACTGAGTTCCCGCATGTATGGGTTAGCAATCCGCTTCAGCTCCAGGTTGTCAACGACGGCAAAGGAAAGCGTGATCATTTCCGGGCCGATTTTAAACTTTTTGGTGCGATGATCGCGGTCCAGCAGTCCCATATCCTGTAGGGTATAGGTCAGCCGCTGAATGGTGCTGACGCTCAAGTTACATTTTTTGGACAGCTCGGAAAGGCTCAATGGCTTTCCACTTTTGCAAACGATGGAGAGCAAATTAAAGCCACGGCTCAAGGATTCAACAAATTGTCTCGAACTTGGCATATCCATCCTTTCTCGGGCTGAAATTACATCCGATTGGGGATATACGTCGCGATCTCGGGAAAAATCGTAATCAGTACAATGGCCGCGATCCCGGCCATCATGAACGGCCAGATTCCGCGGAACACGGTCCCCATGGGGACGTTCGGGGCCGCCGCCTTGAGTACAAACACGTTCAGTCCGACGGGCGGCGTGATCAAACCGATTTCAAGGACGATGACCATCAGCACGCCGAACCAGATCGGGTCGAAGTGTAACGCCTCGACCACCGGAAAAATGATCGGAACGGTCAGGATCATAATGGCATACGCGTCCATGACGCAGCCCAAAACAACGAAGATCAGGACAATGGCGGTGAGGATGAAAAAGCGGTTGACTTCCAGTCCGGCGATCAGATCGGCCAATTCCATGGGGATCCGCGCAATGCCCAGAAAAGAGGAAAAGATATTCGCGCCGATGATGATCAGAAAGATCATGGCGGTGGTCCGGCCGGTTTCCAAAAGGGCATTCACCAGGCCCCGGAAGGTCAGTTTCTTTTTCAGCAGGGCAAACACGAAGGCCCCGAAAGCACCGATTCCGGCCGCTTCGGTGGGGGTAAACCAGCCAAGGTAGATCCCGCCCATGACCAGTCCGAACAACAACATCATGCCCCATGTTCCGGCAAGGGACTTGAACTTCTGGGACCAGGAAGTGGAGGGCCCGCATGGACCGAAGTCGGGATTGATCCAGCAGCGCAGCCAGATGACCGCCAAGAACGTGCACGAGAGCAAAGCGCCTGGAAGAATGCCGGCCATAAACAGCTTGCCGATGGACTGTTCGGTCAAGATGCCGTAAAGCACAAAACCGATGCTGGGCGGAATAAGAATCCCCAGTGTACCGCCGGCGGCGACACAACCGGTGGATAACCGCGGGTCATAATTGTATTTGTCCATTTCCGGTATGGCCACCATGCCCATGGTCGCGCCGGTGGCCAGAGAGGATCCGCAGATGGCGGCAAACCCGGAACAGGCCAAAATGGTTGCCATGGCCAGGCCGCCGCGGAAATGGCCGAACCAGGAATAGACGGATTTGTAAATATCGCTGCTGATGCCGGAGATGAAGGAAAACTGGCCCATCAGCACAAACAGGGGAATCACGCTCAGGGTGTAGGACGATCCTTCCGCCAGGGGCGTAATGCCGAGAATGCTTGCGCCGGCCGAAAACCCGACAATCGCGCTCAGCCCGAGAAATCCGATCAGTGCCATGCAATGCCGATATACATCCGCATGGCCAACAACAAAAACATCAATAAAATTCCGATTACCCCTATCAGTTGCGGACTCAACGGTCGTCTCCCTTCTGCTTGGCACCAAACAGGCCGATCAGGTCTCTTAGATACTCAATGCTCAACGCAACGCAACCCAACACCACAAAGAAGGCAAATGGATACTTGATGATTCCGAGATTCGAGGTGGCCTCTCCGAATGCTTTTATTTCCAGTGCCCTGATGAACCCTCGGTAGGCAATCAGGAGCATGAACAGCAAACAGACCAAATGGTTGAACACTTCGATGATCTTGCGCAACCGTCCGGGGAAATGATCGAAGATCAGGTCGACGGCCACGTGGCTTTTGTTCGCCTGGCTATGGGCCAGAAGGGAAAATATCAAAATCAGGACCAGAAACTCGGTCAACTCGAAGGCACCGAGAACGGGCTTGTTGAAGAAATACCGCCCCACCACATCCACCGTGGTGAGCAACATCATCGCCATCAGCGCGATCGCTCCCAGATAAGCCAGATTCCGACTGATAAATTCCATTTTCTTGTACAGGTCCGTCATTCTCATGATTGGGTCGCCCTATAGTGGTCTCCATATAAAAAATATCGCTCTGCGGTATTATATTATTGCTAAGCAATATCTATATCGCCGCGCCACTGCCGTCAAGAAAAAAATGAATGGCAATCATTTTCCAACGAATCAATATAATTTTAATGGAATGGCGTTAGGGGGGGGGGGCGTTTGGCAATTTTGCGTAGCCAGACGGGCAACTTTTTGATGATCCGTTCAATTGCGAACCTTAACGGCCATATCTTCCGATAATTTCAAATCGCGCTTCAAGGCGTTTAGACAATCGCGATACGGCGTAGATCATCCCGAAATAAATGGCTCCGACAATCAGATAGACCTCGAATGCACGGAATGTTCGCGTATAAATCAATTGGCTAACGCGTGTGAGTTCCGTAATCGCTAAAACAGATACAAGTGAGGAGTCTTTGAGTAAAGCTGAGAAGGAATTGACCAAGGGGGGCAATGCGACCCGAATCGACTGGGGGAGGATTACATGCACCATCGATTGATACCAGGTAAGCCCCAAAGAAGCGGCGGCATCCTGCTGTCCTTTCTCCACCGAATAAAGTGCGCCACGTATGATTTCAGAAATATACGCGCCACCGTTCAGCCCCAGGCCGATCACGCCGGCAGTGTAATTGTTCATATTCAAACCGATGGAGGGCAATCCATAATAGATAAAGAACAGCTGAATCAAAAGCGGCGTGCCCCTGAAGAGTTCAACGTAGGGGCCCAAAAAGATCCGTGCCTTTGGGGATTCGGCCCTGGCAATACCGACTGAAAGCCCGATCAGCAGGGCAAATAGAAAGGACGTTAACGAGACAAGAACCGTTGCCTTCAAGCCCTCCCCCAAAAGGGGAAGGGCATTGAAAAGAATGTCAATCCTGAAATCAAGCATGGCATTCAACGTTGTGATCAATCAATTTTGAGCCAACGATCGTGAATTTGTTGATAAGTTCCATCGCCCTTGATCTTTGCCAAGGCATCGTTTAACTGCGAGGTTAGTGAATCAGCCCCTTTTGGCAGGACCATGACGATTTCGGCTTCCGAGAGTGGGGTCCCGACAACTTTATAGGAAGGATCCGTTTTAATCTGGTTAACCGCGTATGCATAACCCACCAAAACGGCGTCCACGCGTTTGAATTTGAGGTCCGTAAAAGCCTCGGGATTATAATTGTAACGCTTAATTTCCTTGAACATGCCCTTCATTTTATCAGCAATTTGCTCACTGCCGGAACCGAGTTGAACCCCGATTCTCCTATCCTTCAAATCGGCCCTGTCTTTGATAACGGTTTCATCTTTACGAACAACGATAACGTCGGGGAGGGTGTAGTAAACATCGCTAAAATTGACATTTTCACTGCGGGTTTCTGATTTTGACATACAGGTGATCAGAACATCATAATCGCCTTTTTTCAGGCCGCCCAATAATCCTTGCCACTCAGCATCAATGAATTTGGCCTTAACGCCCATTTGATCTGCAAGCGCTTTTCCCAAGGCGATGTCAAAACCTTCCAATTCTCCATTCTTTTCGTTTTTCGATTCAAAAGGTGGATATTGAGCACATAATCCAACGACAAGCTCGCCTTTGTTTTTGACCTTATCAAATGTGCCGTCGGCCCAGGAAAAGCCATGCAAAACCATCAATAATCCGACGATAGTCCCCACAATGATTTTCTTTTTCAGCGCCATTTCTTCTCCTTTTCATTTGGGTTGTGTCTCGCTAATCGCCAACAGCTCCGGTTGGAGTCCAATCTGATTTAACATTGCAACCAATTCCTCAATAAAAACGCCTTGCCCGGAAATATAACGCAATGCTTTCACCTGGCCAGCAATGTTATTCTGTGAGCAAATCTCACCGCCGGTGTAACCCGCGCACGTCATTGTCACACCACAATTGGGGCTGCCATTCATCCCCACAATGCCGACGAATTCGTAGCCCGCCTGAAACATCGCCTGAATCTGAACAAGTGGATATTCCAGGATTTTCCGGCAATGTGCACGAAAATTCGGGTGATCGTATTGTTCCCAGGTCATTCCCCACCGGTTGATACCCAAATATGACAATTCCGGACATGGCAACTGGAACAATCCGCATCCGGACTGAATATAGGTGGATATGGCATCAAAAAAAACACCACCGACCGAGGCTAAAGGGTAGATCTTTGCATTCGCATTCAATGCGCAATGACAGGTAACCAACACGCTTTTACTTCTTTTCATTGTCTCAAAACCCTGCAAAAGTGGCTACGTCTCAATTAGGTACGACGACGAATTATTGAGCGCTTCCCATGGCTCATCACTGGGCTTCTCAATTACTATGGTGAACAACAACCTGTAAAATAGAATATTCAGATGTATACTCTCACCATTATTGGAACTTCCAATATTCGATCGAAAACCACGCATGCGCATTGTCAAGGGTCAAGGGAATGGGCGAATCCTGAAAAAGAATCGGCCCGCCAGCAAATTCTCCCAGATCTAACCTGAAGCCAGGATAGAGAAGTTATCCCGGCTTTCCACGCCGCCGATAATGGCCACAAGGTCTTCCGGCAAGAGAATAAAATCCGCGTCGGGATTGGCCTTCAACTGCCCGTTTCTGACAACGCCGACGATTGACGCACCGGTCTTTTTACGGATCTCGCTCTCACCGATGGATCGGTTCGCGACAGCGCTTCTGGGCGGCAGACGAATCCATTGCAGGTCAAATTGCAATTCAGCGCTGCGGAGCTGGGACAGGACCCGATAATCTTCATCCTTGTCAAATAAATCCGCATATAATCGCTGTCTGACAATATCCGTGTGACGCTGCACCTCGGTTGGCGGGATATTGAAATGAAGAAGTGACTGGCGCGTCATCTCGAGGCTGGCCTCGAATTCGGGCAAGACGACTTCCGATACCCCCAGCGCCTTTAGATGCGCCAATGCGTCTGGTCCGTCGCTTCGTGCAACGGTTATTATATCTCCGTTGAGTTCTTTCGCTTGATGAATGATCGGCATGGCGTTAACCAGGCCGGGAATGGTCATTACCATCAGTTTGGCAGCCGTGATATCAGCGGCCTTCAGCACGATTTCCTGGTTGGCATCACCGTAAACAACAGGCATCCCGGCCTTTTTGATCTGCTCGAACCGGCGATGATCGTTTTCGATGATGGCAAAGGGGATGTTCAGGTGTTTCAAGACGTGGGCGATTTGAAAGCCTATCCGGCCGCCCCCGATCACAACAACGTGGCCGATGTATCCTTCTTCGGAAATGTTTGAGGATTCCAGCGCCTCATGACGAAACCAACGTTTTTTCAATGCGTACAAACGCGCCGTCTGGCCTGATACCAGCGGGGTGAGCACCATGCTGAGAATCGCTGCGGTCAGGATCAGGTTGTAAAGCTCATTGTCGATGGAGCCGGTGGACACGCCAATCCTGGCCAAGACAAAAGAAAACTCGCCGATTTGGAACAGACCAAGGCCAATGGCCAGCGGGATGACATTACGATACTTGAAAACCCATGCGATCGAACTGAAGATAAGCCCTTTGCCAACGCCAACCACCAAAACCAGAATAAGAATTTCCTTTTCATGCTTGAACAGAAATGCCGGATCAAAGAGCATTCCCACGGAGGTAAAAAACAACAGCCCGAAAATATCGCGCAGCGGAATAATATCACTCAGGGCCTGATGGCCATAATCCGATTCGCTCAGCACCATGCCGGCCACGAAAGCGCCAAAAGCAAATGAAAGACCGACCAGCTGGGTGATATAGCCAATTCCCAGACCGATGGCGGTAATCGCCAATAAAAAAAGTTCCCGGGATCCCAATCCGGCGATATAGGCCATCAATGCCGGCAGCAATTTGGTTCCCAACAGCACCATGCCGGCCAGAAACAATCCGGCCTTGAGTGCGGCAAAGCCCAACGCCGGAATTCCCAATGCCGGATCGTTGAGTTGGGGAAGGATGATCATCAGGGGGACCACCGCCAAATCCTGGACAATCAACATCCCTATCATCACCTTGCTGGAGAGGGTTCCCAACCAGCCCTGATTCATCAGTGTTTTGAGAAGAACCATTGTGCTGGAAAGGGATATGAGGGCCCCAAGCCATAGCGATGGTTTCCAATCCCACCCCATGAGCTGTCCGATGCCGAACCCCAGACCGATGGTCAGAATCATTTGGATCGGTGTTCCCACCAGGGCTACCATCTTAACGGGTTTTAGATCCTTGAGAGAAAATTCAAGGCCTAAAGCGAAAAGCAGAAGCGCGATCCCTATTTCGGCAAGCAGTTCAATCTCGTGGATATTTGAAACGGTCAAACCGCCGGTATGCGGTCCCAGGACGATTCCGGCGGCAATGTAACCCAAGATAATCGGTTGTCCGATGCGCTGAAGCAGCAGGCCGCAAAAAAACGCGGCGACGATCAGAAGAATGATATCGGTAGCGAGCCCCATATTATTTCAACTCTTTGTTTTTATGGTTTATTTCGTGAACAGCAACAGGAAACTGGGTTCCGTATTTTACCAAACAACCCGCATCATAGAAAGATGATTCCAACAATTACAGTTATTTTCAGCCGTTACAAAATGGTGCCGGAAGGCCCCTGTCCGGCATGCTGGAAGACGAAAAAGACGTAATACCGAAGGGATAATATGAAGGAAGGATTCCGATTCAGCGGCCCTCGGAAGCTTTGCCCAGGTCGATGATTTTGGTGCGCTCACCATAGTCCATGGTTTCATAGCGGGTAATGCTGTGCAGTTTGTCGGTAATGCTGCGCATGCGTTCGATTTGGGGAGAGAGTTTATCCAAATAGGTTGTTGTGGTGTGACCCTCGAGGGTCATGGTTAAGAGTTCGATATAACCGGAAAGGGTCTGAAGTGGCTGATTGAGTTCATGGCACACCGTTCCGGCGATTTCCAGCACGCCCTCCAACTTCTCCTTGCGCGCACGATCCCGGGCCGCGCGGTTCTTCTCGGTCAGGTCGGCCAGTACCACCACGCTGCCGCTGGGCTTTCCCTCACAATCCATCACCGGCGCCATGCTGAAGAGAAAATCGCGCCGCTCGCCATCGGCACACTGCACCTTGGTCTCGAAGCTGTGAAAACCGGCTTTCTCGAACATGCGGCGCTCTTCGCGCTGGTAGGTAGCGGCAAGGTCGGCCGGAATCTGCTCGGTCAGTTCCTGGGGATGGCGGCCGATAATGCGATCCCGGGTCAGGCCGAGGATTTGCTTGGCAAATACCTTGTTGCACCCCTGGTAGATACCCTTCCCATCCTTGAAATAGATCGGTTGGCAATAGTGTTGATCAGGGTATCCATGAGCTCGAGAAAGCAGCGCAGCTTCTCTTCGGTCTGCTCCCAGTGGGTCTGGTTCAGCGAATGCACCGCCTCCCGGCGATGGAGTTCCTCTCGGGTTTCCAAGAGTTCGTTTCTCAGGGACTGGGTCTGTCGGTACTGGCGTCCGTATCGGTAGAATTCCAAACCAGCCAGAAACAGGACGAGTGTCATCGGGAGCCAAAATGTAATGATCAATCGATGTGTTCTCCTTGTGCGTGGCCGGGAAGCCGTCGTTCGCGTCACCCGACAAGCCGATCCGAAGACGGCTCCCGGCAGCAGGCCGGTCAGGGATCGATACGGGTGCCCAGCACTTCGAGGAATTTGGCCAGCCATTGGGGATGGGCCGGCCAGGCCGGGGCGGTAACCAGGTTGCCGTCCACATGGGCCTGATCCACGGCGATATCCATGAAGGTGCCGCCGGCGATGCCGACATCCGGCCCCACGGCCGGATAGGCCGAGCAGCTTTTTCCCGCCAGCACACCGGCGGCGGCCAGGAGCTGAGCCCCATGGCAAATGGCGGCGATGGGTTTGCCGGCCTTGGCAAAATGACGCACCATGTCCAGCACCCGGGTGTTGAGCCGGATATATTCCGGCGCCCGCCCCCCAGGAATGACCAGGGCATCGTATTCCTCAACCTGTATATCGTCGAACGTGGCGTTCAGGGCGAAATTGTGGCCCGGCTTTTCACTGTAGGTCTGGTCACCCTCGAAGTCGTGCACGGCTGTGCGGATCGTCTCACCGGCCTTCTTGTCCGGGCAGACCGCGTGCACGGTGTGACCCACCATGGTCAGTGCCTGAAATGGGACCATGGTTTCGTAGTCTTCGGCATAATCACCCACCAACATAAGAATTTTTTTTGCAGACATGATTTCCTCCTTTTGATGACTGGATCGCGTTCGGACCGGAATGACCTCCACGGTGACGTGGACCAGTTTTAAATCGGCGGGTATCAACCGTTTATAGGCCTCCGGTGTTTCGGGATGTTCCGCAGACAGGGCGACAATAGCGGCATGGATGCCCGGCCCTACGGACCACAGGTGCAGGTCGATGACTCGGCTGTTACTGTTCTTCTCGATGCTGTCGATCACCCGGCGGCAAACCGGGGCAGATGCCTGCCGGTCCAACAGTACATGGCTGGTCGTTCGCAATAGCGCGAATGACCAGTGCGAAACCAAGGCTGCCCCAACGATGCCCATGAGCGGATCCATCCAGTGCAGGTCGAAGTACTTGGCCGCCAGCAGGGCAACAATGGCCAGCAGTGAGGTCAGCGCGTCGGCCAACACATGCAGATAGGCCGATCGCAGGTTATGGTCGGGGTGGCCCGGGTGAGCATGCCCCTTCTCATCATCATGGTGATGATGAGAAGGGGTATGCCCGTGCGAAGGGCCGTGGTGATGGGCTGCCTTGTGATCAAGAATGACCATGGAGAGACCGTTGACCACCAAACCGATCACGGCAACGAGAATCGCCTGGTTGAAGGCGATGGCCACGGGGTTGAACAGGCGGATGACACTTTCCACGGCCATCATCATGGCAAACACGGCCAAGAGCACCGCACCGGAGAAACCGCCCAGGGCATTCACCTTGCCCGTGCCGAAACTGTAGCGTTCGTCATGCGCATGGTTGCGGGCGTAAATATAGGCAAAGACGGTAATGGTAAGGGCTGCCGTATGGGAAGCCATGTGCAGACCATCGGCCAAAAGGGCCATGGATCCGAAAAGGATGCCGGTACCGATCTCTACCACCATCATGACGGCGGTAATGACGATCACGATCAGGGTACGAACCTCTCCGGGCTGTTTTTTCTCCTGGCCGAAACTGTGGTTGTGGTTCAAATCGCTGGTGTGGGTATTCATCATGGTCTGTTGTCGGGTGGGATGTTCAAAAAAAGCGGCTATGCTTGTCTTTCCAACCATCGCGGCTACAGAATGGATCAAAGTCGTCCATTCGTCAATGCTTGACGGGCGCGTGGAAAATAATTTGCCGGGGGATGCTGACGATCTTCCTGGAAGACCCCGACCACCGGACGGCCCTGGAACACGTGCGTGCCGTACCGGCGCCCAAGGGGCTGCGCGAAAAGAGGATGGTATTCTCCTGACGGTGGCGATTCCGGCACGGTGCTTTCCCTTGACAGCGCAGGGTGCTTGAACCTACTGTCATACCAGGGTTCAGCACCATCCTTGACGGACTCGTGAAAAGCCCGATATCGGCGTTACGCGTATCCTTCGTCACTGCGGCGTACGCTAAGTACGCCTCATTCCTCAGGATTCGCAAGCCTTGATCTCGGGCTTTTCACGAATCCGTCGGAAATGCGACTTCTAAAGGTTTCCCCGCGAGGGGTAGGCTGCTTTTTACGAATTCACCATCCTTGCGTCTGCAAAACCAACGAGATCCTATGCCGAATCTTCACTGTTTTCGTCGCTCACCGGCCGATCGGCGCCTGCTGCGACACGCACGGGCGCTTCAGCGGTCCCGCGACCATTGGTGCCGGAAGGCCAAAACCCTGTGCGACGCCATGGCGCGCTACGAAACGATTTTCAAGAACAGCGGCACGGCGACGATCCTCATCGAGGAGGATTTCACCATTTCGGCCATCAACGACGGCTTTGCCCGCCTGATGGGCATGCTTCCCGAAGAAATCGAGGGACGCATTCAGTGGACAACGTTCATTCACCCCGACGATCTTCCCCGTATGAAACAATACCATATCTCCCGCCGGATCGACCCGGATGCGGCCCCGCGCAAGTACGAGTTCTGCATCCGTTCCCGGGACAAGGGATATCGCGAGGTGGCGATCAGCATCGATATGGTACCGGGCACCACCCAGAGCATCGCCTCCATGGTGGATGTCACCGATACCCGCCGTCTGGAACGGGAGGTGATCGCCGTGGGGGAACGGGAGCGCCGCCGCATCGGGCGTGACTTGCATGACGATCTGGGATCCCACCTGAGTGGCGTGGAGATGCTCAGCAAGGTGTTGGAACAGAAGATCGCCGCCTGCTCGCCGGCCGCCTCCCGGGAGATGGCGACCATCCGCATGCTGATCAGCGAAGCCACCGAAAAGATTCGACGCCTCGCCCAAGGGCTCTATCCGGTGCACATCGTCGAGCATGGCCTCGAAGCGGCCATGGAGGCCCTGGTCGACGAAGTTGCCGAGGTCTTTGACATCGTCCTGGAAATCGCCTTCGATCCGGCTGTAGAGGCCTTGGATCATACCGCCGCCACGCATCTGTACTATATCGTCCGCGAAGCCGTTTTCAATGCCGCCCGCCACGGCCGGCCCAGCCGGCTCGGCGTGACCATCCAGCGCAGCGGCGACCGTTTTCGGGCCATCGTGCAGGACAACGGCCACTGGCGGGAGAAATCGCCCACGGAAAGGGACTTCGGCGGGATGGGGTTGCACACCATGGCCTATCGGGCCAGGGCCATGGGCGCCACCCTGACCATCGACACCGACACGGATGGTACCCGGGTGACCCTGAGCGGCAGCCTGAACGAGGCGGCCGGAGGCCCGACTGACCAAGGAAATCTCCGGTGAAAGCATCGCCCGACATTCGCGTTTTGATCGTCGACGACCATCCCATCTTCCGCATGGGCTTGGAAGCACTGATCAATCAGGAACCCGATCTGCAGGTCTGCGCCGTGGCCGAAAGCCTGTCCCGGGCCCGGGCGGCGGTTGCCGCGGCCGCGCCCGACATGGTAATTGTCGACATCTCCCTGGATGGTGACAACGGACTGGACCTGGTCCGCGAAATCAGCGCCAGTCAGCATCCCCTGCCAATCCTGGTGCTTTCCATGCATGCCGAATCGGTCTGGGCCGAACGGGCCATTCGGGCCGGCGCACGGGGATACCTGATGAAAAAGGCCGTGTCCGAATCGGTGATCCAGGCCATCCGCGCCATTCTCCAGGGGCACATCCATCTGAGTGAAACGGCCGCCACCAGTCTTCTGGGGCGGTTCCGTCTGGGCGCCCAGGCCGCCGACCAGCCATCGGTGAATACCCTCACCGACCGGGAATTGGAGGTCTTCCGGCTGCTGGGGTCGGGACTCTCCACCCGGGACATCGCCTCGCGCCTGGGGTTGAGCATCAAAACCATCGGAACCTACCGGGACCGCATCAAGGACAAGTTGGGTATTCCAACCACCGCCGACCTGGTTCGCCGAGCCGTGTTGTGGATGGAGAAATCCCATTTCGATGACGCCTAACGGCCGTTCTCGCCATCTGGCAAGGCACCCGCTTGATTGTAGGCCAATCGCCTACACCCCGGCCATCCCCTGGCCTTCTCCAAAAACCGGCCGCGGCCGATTTATCCGCACCGGCGTTGATTGTATACTGCTTGTCAGGAACCGACCCGCGGTTACGACAATGTATCCACAACAACAAGGAGGTATGCCATGCCCGTCAGACTCATCCCCCAAACCCCCTCGGCCTACGATTTTCCCCTGTTGATCAAAAATATCCTGCGCACGCCACTGATCTATTACCCCGATCGCGAGATTCTCTACCGGGATAAAATGAAGTACACCTACGTCGACCTGAACCGCCGGGTCCAGCAGTTGGCCAACCTGCTTTCATCAATGGGGGTCAACCCAGGCGATACGGTGGCCATGATGGACTGGGACAGTCACCGCTACCTGGAGTGCTTCTTCGCCGTTCCCATGATGGGCGCTGTGCTGCACACCATCAATATTCGCCTTTCACCGGATCAACTGATCTACACGATCAACCATGCCAAGGATGACGTGATTCTGGTCAACGCCGATTTTCTACCGCTCCTGGAATCGGTCAAGGACCAGATGGAAACGGTGAAAAAAATCATTCTCATCAACGATGGCGACACCGATCCGCAAACCCCGCTGTCCCTGATCGGCGAATACGAAGCGCTGTTGGCCGAAGCCTCGCCATCCTATGATTTCCCCGACTTCGATGAAAACGCCATGGCCACCACCTTTTACACCACCGGCACCACCGGCCTTCCCAAAGGCGTTTATTTCAGCCATCGGCAGATCGTCCTGCATACCTACGGCTTCATGTCCGGGGCATGCGCTTACGAATCCCAGGCCAGGATCAGCTCGGCCGACGTTTACATGCCCATGACCCCCATGTTCCACGTGCATGCCTGGGGCATGCCCTATCTGTGCACCCTGCTGGGCACCCGTCAAGTCTACCCGGGCAAATACGAACCGGCCGTGCTGTTGCGGCTGATCGACACGGAAAAAGTCACTTTCTCCCACTGCGTGCCCACCATCATTCACATGCTGATTAACAGCCCGGAGATCGATCAGGTGGATCTCTCGCGCTGGAAAGTCATCATCGGCGGCAGTGCCCTTTCCCAGGGGCTGTGCCAGGCGGCCCTGCAAAGAGGCATCAACATTTATAGTGCCTACGGCATGAGTGAAACCTGCCCCCTGCTGACCATCGCCAATCTGAAATCCCACATGGCCGATTGGGATATCGACCGCCAGGTGGAAATCCGCTGCCGTACCGGCCTGCCCGTTCCCAATGTGCTGCTGGAGGTGGTGGATCCCGAAGGCACGCCCGTCCCCCATGACGGCAAGAGCGTCGGCGAGGTCGTCGTGCGCGCCCCCTGGCTGACCCAGGGGTATGTGGATGATGCTGAAAAAAGCGAGGCGTTGTGGGAAAGGGGTTGGCTACACACCGGCGATATCGGTTTCATCGATGCGGAAGGCTACCTGCAGATCACCGATCGGATCAAGGACGTGATCAAGACCGGCGGCGAGTGGATCTCGTCACTGGAACTGGAAAGTGTCATCAGCCGCCATCCGGCGGTGAGCGAGGCGGCGGTCATCGGTGTTCCCGACCCCAAATGGGTCGAGCGGCCCCTGGCCCTGGTGGTTCTCAAGCCGGGCTTGCAGACCGCTGTCAGCCCCGAGGAGCTGAAGGCCTTTTTTGCCCAACATGCCGACGAAGGTGTGATTCCCCGCTATGGGGTGCCCGACCGCGTGGAAATTGTCGAAAGTATCGCCAAAACCAGCGTGGGCAAAATCAACAAGAAACAGTTGCGCGTGGAATACAAATAAAAAAAGAGGGGGAGACGGGCACCCGGTCTGGCGAAACGCCGGGATGTCAGCCGCCCCCTTTCGCATTTTGGAGACGCCGTGGATAGCCGCGCAACGGGTCGAAAAGCGTTCATTGAGATGAATAATTTCTTAAGTTTTGATCTGGCCGAAATGGTTTAACAAAAGTGTAACACATTTAAAATTATCGGATCCGAAAGATATTGGGGTGCTTGACTTTTATTCAACCGGTCGATATTCTATCCAGCATAATGAACTACCATTAGAAATCGACATCCATGCAAAAAAATCCTCGTTTTCCGACCCATCATCGTCCCCGGGATACAAGGCACCGGCGGTGCACAAGGCGTTTCAGATTCTGAAAACCGTTGCGCAGTCATCCGAGAGTCTGGGTCTCGTGCAGCTATCGGAGCTGCTGGGCTACAGCAAAAGCACGACACACGGGCTCGTGCACGCCCTGCTCCGCGAAGGTGTTCTCACCCAGGGGCTTTCGGGTCGCAAACTTTTTCTGGGCCCCATGATTGCGGAACTGATGTTCTCTACCTGGGATCAGGAAAAAGTGCTGAAACTGGCCCAGCCGATCCTCGACGAAATCCGTGACACGGTCAACGAAACGGTGATCCTGGGCGCCCGCATTCGTCACCGGGTCCTGATTATCTCCATCGCCGAGGCCTTCGACTCACTGAAGATCTCGGTGCCCATCGGTTCGACCATCCCGTTGATTGCCGGTGCCGTGGGCAAGGCCCTGCTCGCCACGGAACGTCCCGAATTGGTTGGCACGCTGATTCAAAAATATGGCCTGCGCACCTACACACCGCGTTCGATCACCGACATCGGTGCGTATATGGCGGAATTGGAACGGGTTCGCCAGCAAGGCGTGGCGATCGATATCGAGGAGTACCTGTCGGGCATCAAAGCCGTGGCCGTGGCGCTCGGCAACCTGCAGGGGCTTCCCATCGCCATCTGGGTGGTGGGCATGTCGGCCAATATCGACGATGACAAACTCGCCGCCATCGCAACGATCACCAAGACCCAGGCGGAACACCTTCGCCAGATTGTCGATCACGCTTCCTTCAACTAAGCGGGTTCCCGTCCCGTCAGGCATCTCTGCGGCTGGCCGGGTTGAAGCGGCGATCGTCTGTTTTTCGCTGCTCGAAAAAAAAGGATGCATAACGGCCCCGGACGGATCCGGGTTACCTGTCGTTAATCACGGCAGGTCCGGGCGTTTGTAGTTGGCGACATAGTAATCGCCGATAATCTGGCGATTCTTCAACGCCTCTCCGTAAGCCAAGGCCTCATCCTTGGTTTTAAAATGGGACACCCGTACCTGAAACCAGGTTTTATTCCCGCTGGTGGCGCGTGTCCAATAGGCATCCAGCCCCTGCTCCTTCAGCTGATCCACAAAGCGCCGGCCATCCGATTCTTTCAGATAGGCGGCCACCTGCAGGGTGAACGGATCGGTGACCACCGGCGCGGG